>JBOHYT010000081.1:0-8592 GCA_050738055.1 Rhodanobacteraceae bacterium | reverse complement strand
GATCATCCGTGTTGATCCGTGGTAGAGCTTTTGCTTTCAAGTCGCCCATGCGGGAATCGCACTTACTTAAGCGGTGGTTGGAAGAACTCGTCATTCCCGCGAACGAGGGAATCCAGTGACTTCGAGGGTTTGAAACGCGCTGGATCCCCGCTTTCGCTAGGTGCTGGCGTTAAGTAAGTGCCATTCGCCCATGCGGGACAAACTGCAACCTGAACGATTGCTCCAGCGCCACATGACGAAGGAACGATCGTGCGCAAGAATGCGCGTACTGCCACTCCCACCGACCCGAGGAGAATTCCATGCAAACCGCACGTACCGTAGCGCTGGTTGCGTTGCTCGCCGGAGCCCCGCTGTTGTACACCGGCAGCGCGCACGCTGCCAACGAGATCACCTGCCGGATGACCTTCAATATGCACGGGTGGTCGGCGTTCTACAAAAAAGCCGAGGGCACCGGAAACGTCCGCTGCAGCAATGGCCAGCACATGCACGTGCATCTGCGCAGCCGCGGTGGCGGTCTGACGTTCGGCAAGTCCAGCATCGATGGCATCGGCAAGTTCTCCGGCATCTTCGACATCAATTCGATTCTTGGCACGTACGCGACAGCCGGTGCCCACGCCGGCGTGGTGAACTCGTCAAAAGCGACCGTGATGACCAAGGGCAATGTGTCGCTGGCCATGAGCGGCACCGGCAAGGGCTGGGACGTGGGCGTCGATTTCGGCAAGCTCACGATCAGCAGGTGATGGGAGCGTCATAAGGTCGAAATCCTCGCCGGAACGGCCGTTCGTGGTCTGACTCTCCCGGTAGGTCGCTTCGCGCGGATCTCCGTCAACGTGCCTGGTGCGCCGGGATGAACTGCTTGTCCACGGCTTCCGCCAGACGTAGGGCGGGTCTTGACCCGCCGCCGTCACCCGCGGGTTTTCCGTTCGATTTCGGATCGTGTGACGCCGCGATGGCGGGTCAAGACCCGCCCTACGATGTGGCGAAGTCGCGGCGGTATGCGGGTTTCAGGAACTTCGCGAACACGCTTGCGGGGACGTCCACGGTTTGCGTGCCGTAGACGTACGGCGCGACCTGATACGGCGGAAAGACCAGCGTGAGGCCGGGGCTCGGTGCATTGGCGTCGTCGCCGGCCCGCACCACGAACACCGAGTAGTTGACCGTGGTCGGCTTGGTGCCGTCGTTGAGCATTTGCACCATGTTGGACTTCCACTGGCGAAGAGTCTCGGGTGAGCCTTCGCCCGGCTTGGGCGCGTTGGCCATGAACTTCTTCAGCAACGTATCGTGCGCGACGTTGGCGAGTGCCTTGCGCGCGGCATCGGGGTCGGCGAACAGGTCATCCAGCGTGATGAGTTTGCCGGCCTTGCGGTCGAACACGAACGCCGCCTGCACCGGGTTCGGGTGCGCGCCGCCGGTGTCCTGCATGCCGGTCTCGCGGACGCTGGTGAAGGCGGGCGTATCGGCCGCGACCTCGAATTTCAGCAACAACTGGAATTGCTGGTGTGCGAATTCGGGATACTGTTGCGGATCGGGCAACGCATTCATGAAGTCGCGCTTGGCATTGTCGGCGGTGGTGCGCAGGGCGTCGGCCAGCGGCTGTTCGCCGGGCGGCAGCGTCGGAAGCGCGATCGCGATCTTGTAATGCCTGGTGGTAACCTGGTCTGCCGGTAGCGCCGTGCTGCTCTCGCTGCCCGGCGGGGGCGCGATCACCGGCGCCGATGTATCCGCGGACGACGATGTACTTGCGGGCGACGTTGGGGTCGGCGAAGGCGGCTGGCTGCACGCCGCCAGCACCAGGGCCGCCACCGCGGCGATCAGACAGACGGGGGTGGGCGTCTTCATCGGCTTGCTCGAGGAGGATCGGGCGCGAGTCTAGGCGACGCACCGTTAAGCATTTGCTGTGGTGCGACACCGCCCCGCTTATCATTGGTTGATGCTCGTGAAGCCTTCGAATCCGTGGACGCTCTGCGTTGCGCCGATGATGGCATTGACCGACCGGCACTGCCGGTATTTCCATCGTCTGCTCAGTCCGAACGCGCGCCTGTATACCGAAATGGTCACGGCCGCGGCGCTGGTGCGCGGCCAGCGTGCGCACTTGCTGAAATTCGACGCGAGCGAGCATCCGGTTGCCTTGCAACTGGGTGGTGCGGATCCGGTCGAACTGGCGGTGGCCGCGCGCCATGGCGCCGAGGCCGGCTACGACGAGATCAATCTCAATGTCGGGTGCCCGTCGGATCGCGTGCAATCCGGCCGGTTCGGCGCATGCCTGATGCGCGAGCCGGAACGGGTCGCCGATTGCGTGCGCGCGATGCGCGAGGCGGTCGAGGTACCGGTGACGGTGAAGTGCCGGATCGGCGTCGATGATCAGGACGACGATGCGGACCTGTTCGCGTTCGCGGCGGCCATGCTCGATGCCGGCGTGCGGGTGCTGATCGTGCACGCGCGCAAGGCGTGGCTGGAAGGGCTGTCGCCGAAGCAGAACCGCGAGATTCCGCCGCTCAATTATCCGCGCGTATATCGCCTGAAACGGGAGTTCCCGGAACTCAACGTGGCGATCAATGGCGGCATCGATGGGCTGGGCGCGGCGCAGCGGCATCTTCGGCACGTCGACGGCGTAATGCTGGGCCGGCTCGCGTACCACGATCCGTACGCGCTGGCGCGCATCGACGCGGCACTGTTCGGCGGTTCGGCGCCGAGGCGGTCGGAGGTGCTGCGCCGGATGGCGCCCTACGCGGACGCCGAATGCGCGCGCGGCACCCGCGTCGCCTCGATCGCGCGGCACGTACTCGGCCTGTACCACGGCGAACCCGGCGGCAAGGCGTTCCGCCGGCGGCTTTCGGAGCAGACCCGGCCGGGCGGATCGCGCTGGGAGCTCGTCGAGGCGGCGCTGGGCGAGGCCGGCATGACCGCTGCCCGCAAGGTGGCGTGACGCCCGCGCGGGAACGGACTGCCGACGCGATACGCCGCACGGGTGTTCAGCACGAATTCAATGCGTCACCGCATGATCGTCCCGAAGGATTCGCTTGATTCGGGTGGTCATGAAATTCCGGTTCGTTCCAACGGCGCTCGCAGGTGCGCTGTGCTTGTGCGCAGCGGGCGCGTTCGCGCGCAAACCGCCACCGCCCCCGGCCACTCCCCCTCGCCCGTCCAGCCTCGAACAGGCGGTCAAGCAGGTGCAACACCAGACGCGCGGGCATATCCTTGCAGCCGACACGATCCAGCGCGGCCAAGCCAAGGTCTACCGGGTCAAGGTGTTGACCCCCAAGGGCCAGGTCCGGGTGATGCAATTGCGTTCGAAACCGCGGTCCCCGGCGAAGGCGAGTTCTGACGCACCCGATCCCAATCGAGGAGAGCACTGATGCGTATCCTTCTGGTGGAAGACGAAGCGCCGTTGCGCGAGACGCTGGCGGCGCGCCTCAAGCGCGACGGTTTCGCGGTGGACGCCGCGGCCGACGGCGAGGAAGGCCTGTATCTCGGGCGCGAGGTGCCCTTCGACCTGGCGATCGTGGACCTCGGGCTGCCCAAGCTTTCCGGGATGGAGCTGGTCGAGCTCCTGCGCAAGGAAGGCCACAGCTATCCGATCCTGATCCTGACCGCGCGTTCGTCGTGGCAGGACAAGGTCGAGGGGCTGAAGTTCGGCGCCGACGATTATCTGGTCAAGCCGTTCCATGTGGAGGAACTGCTGGCGCGCATCAACGCGCTGGTGCGGCGCGCATCGGGCTGGGCCAAGCCGGTGCTGTCGTGCGGTCCGGTCCGGCTGGACACCACCGCGCAAACCGTCACGGTCGAGGGCAGACCGACCGATCTCACCAGCTATGAATACAAGGTGCTGGAATACCTGATGCTGCATGCCGGCGAGCTGGTGTCGAAGGCCGACCTGACCGAACACATCTACCAGCAGGATTTCGACCGCGACTCCAATGTGCTGGAAGTGTTCATCGGAAGGCTGCGCCGCAAGCTTGACCCCGAATCCAGTCTGAAGCCGATTGAAACCGTACGCGGGCGCGGTTACCGCTTCTCGATCCCGCGTGACGAGACGGTGGCCGAGTAAATCCGCGCGCCCCGCATCGGTTGCCTGCCCATGCTGCCCACGGCGATCATGACGGCTTTCGGCCGGGTACGGTCGCGCAGGGATCCAGCCCAAATGGTTTCCGGAAGTGCCCCGTCGCGCAAGCCGCTGTCGCTGATCTCGCGGTCCACGATCGCGACCCTGCTGGTGCTGATCGGCTTTCTGGGCATCACCGGTTTCGCGCTGGACCGCGCGTACGCGCACGCGGCGCTCGCAGGCCTCCGTAGGCGCCTGCAGAGCTACGCGTATGCCTATCTTGCAGGCGTTGATGTCCCGAGTCGTTCCGACCGGGCACTGCCGCCCGACATGCCGCCGCCGAATCCCGATTTCCTGCGGCCCGGATCGGGACTGTATGCGGTGATCGTGGGCGACAAGGACTTCTACTGGGCAGCGCCCTCGGCGTTGGGCCGCGAGCTGCCTTTCCACGCCCTGCTGACACCCGGTGTGACGCGTTTTGCGGGACCGGTACCGACGTCGGCGGGGCAGTTGTATGTGCTTGGCATGGGGACCGAGTGGGCGAAAGGCTACCGGGTGACGCTCTACATCGCCGAAAACGAAGGCCTGTACCAGACGGGCCTCGTCGCCTACCGTCGCACGCTGTTCGGCTGGCTGGGCGGGCTCGGGCTGGCACTTTTGGTGCTTCAGCAGATCCTGCTGCGCTGGAGTTTTTCGCCGCTGCGACGGGTGGCGCGCGACCTCGCGAAGATCGAGCGCGGCAGCGCCGATCGGCTGCTCGGCCCGTATCCGCGCGAGGTCTCGCTGCTGACGCGCGGCCTGAACCGCTTCATCGAGAGCGAACGCGAGCATCTGAAACGCTATCGCAACACGCTGGATGACTTGGCGCACAGCCTGAAGACGCCGCTGGCGGTGGCGCGCTCCCGGCTGGAATCCGGGGACGACGAAGGAGAGGTCCGCAACGATCTGCTGCTGCAGGTGCAGCAGATGGACCAGATCGTCGCCTACCAGCTCGCGCGCGCCAAGATGTCGGGGCATTCCACCTTTGCCGCGCCGGTCGCGGTGCAGCACCACGCCGAAGCGGTGGTGCGCAGCCTGGAGCGCGTGTACGCCGCCAAGAACATCCTGTGCGAGTTCGACATCGACGAGGGCGCGAATTTTTTCGGCGAGGAAGGCGACCTGCTGGAACTGCTCGGCAACCTGCTGGAGAACGCCTTCAAGTGGGGCAACCACCGGGTGCTGCTGGTCGTGAAGAAAGTCGCGCCGGACAATCCGCGTGCGTGGCGGTGGGGCCTGGACATCCGCGTCGAGGACGACGGAGCGGGAATTCCCCCGGAAGACCTGGAACGGATCCTCCAGCGGGGGGTGCGCGGAGACGAGCGCGTGCAGGGCCACGGGATTGGCCTCGCGATCGTCGAGGACATCGTGCGTTCCTACCGCGGCACGCTGCAGGTGGACCGCTCTGCCGAACTCGGCGGAGCCTGTTTCCACGTCAACATCACCGAGACCTGACGCGTAGCCCGATTACTGGACGACGGCCGCCGTTACTGGATGGATCCCGGCAGCAGCGATTGCCAGGATGCCGGACTCGGCGCGGTCGTCGACTCGGACGCCCTGTTGCGCGGCTTGTTGCCGGCCGACGGCGCCTGAAGTGGCGGTGTGATGCCCGGGGAGGGCGCGGTTCGCGACGCGGCCGGCGCGGCATCGGGCGCATCCTCGCCGCCCGTTTCGGTGACATCCGGTTTGGCCATCGGCCCGGTCGCGCCGGAATGCTCCTGGACGCCCGGCAATTGCGGCGCGCCGCTTTCGACGGCCAGCAATGGGTGATTCGGGCCATAATCTGCCGCTGCCGCAGCCAGCGGCATCGCTCCCAGAACCAACACCGTCAATGACAACGACAGGTGTTTCATGAAAGCTCCCGAGACAGCGCATGTCGAACGGCCATCTTGACATATCCGCGCGGCGCGTGCCAATGATTTCCCGGGCCGCCCGCGGCGGGGCGGAGATGCCGCCGGTGCTGCGGCTGCTGGCCCCAGGGGGCACGCTGGCCGGTCCGGAACTGGCGCGGCGACTCGGCGTTTCGCGGGCAGCGGTGTGGAAGCAGATCGACGCATTGCGGCGCGCCGGCCTCGAGATCGTGTCGGGCGCCGATGGCTACCGGCTCGTGCGTCCGCTGGACTTGCTGGACGTGGCGCGCGTTCGCGCCGGCCTGCCGGCGGCGGCGCGGCGCCGGATCGGGATCATCGAAAACTATTGGCGGCTCGACTCGACCTCCAGCGAATTGGCGCGGCGGGTGACCGCGCTGCCCGATCTTTCGTTCGTGTTCGCCGACTGGCAGCAGGCCGGACGCGGCCGGCGCGGTCGTCAATGGTTGTCGCCGCCGGCCGCCAACCTGCAGGTTTCCTGCCTGAAGCGGTTTGCGAATGGCTACGCGGCGCTCTCAGGGCTGTCGCTGGCTGCAGGCGTCGCGGCCGCGCGCGCGCTGGGCGATTGCGGCGTGCCGGGTGTCGCGTTGAAGTGGCCGAATGACCTGGTCTGCGGGGACGCCAAACTCGGTGGCGTGCTGGTCGAACTCGGCGGCGAATTCATGGGACCGTGCCACGCAATCATCGGCATCGGCATCAACGTGCATCTGCCCGAAGCGTTGCGGTGCGTGCTCGGTCGCGCATGCGCGGACCTCGCCGGCCTGTGCGACGGCGTGGCACCTGCCCGCAATCGACTGGCGGCGGCATTGATCGCGCGCTTGGTCAATGACCTGGACGCATTCGACGAGCGCGGATTTTCCGCCTGCGTATCGGCGTGGGCCGAACGCGATGCGCTGGCGGGTCGCGCCATCCGCATCGAGGATCCGCGCGGCGCCTTCGAAGGAACGGCCGCGGGCGTGGATGCGCGCGGCGCCCTGCAGGTGTGCACTTCTGCCGGCGTGCGCAGCATCGACAGCGGCGAAGTCACGGTGAGGCCGGCGTGAGCGGGCCACCGCGGGAAACCTGGTTGCTGGATCTCGGCAACTCGCGCGCGAAGCTGGCGCGCCTCGAGCGGGGCGCGCCGTCCGATATCACCGCGCTGGACTGGACGCGGCCGGATTTCGCGCAACGCGTGCGCGGCCTGCTGGACGGCTGGCCACGGCCGGACCGGATCCTGGTGGCGTCGGTCGCGCCCCCGTCGCGCACCGAAGTCCTGCGGGAATGCCTGCCTGATGTCCCATCGGTCGAAATCGAATGGCTGCGCTCGCCGCGCCGCGCGTGCGGCATCGAGAACCGCTATGCGAAACCGGAGCGCCTCGGGGTCGACCGTTTCCTGTCGATGGTGGCCGTGCACGCGCGGGCGCCGACAGCCGCGCTGGTGATCGGTTGCGGGACCGCGCTCACCGTCGATGCCATCGACGCGGATGGCGGCCACTGCGCAGGGCTGATCGCACCGTCGCCCGCACGCATGCTGGACGCACTGGACCGCGGCACCGCGATCGCCGACCGCAACCCGGATGCGTTCCGCGGCGAGGGCGGGGACGACACCGCGAACGCGTTGCAGGGCGGGTGCTGGGCCGCCGCGGGCGCGCTGGTCGAATGGTTTGCCGCGCACCAGCGCGCAGCACTCGGCGGCGCGCCCGTCTGGCTGCACGGCGGTTGGGCGAAACCGCTGGCAGCGTGGTTGGCGCGCGACGGATTCCGCGCGCAGATGTTCGAACACGCGGTGCTGCACGGACTCGCGGCGTGGACCGATGGGCGTCCGTGACGCGGATCCCGGACACCGTTGGATGCGGCTCTAGAATGCTCGCGGTGTCGGCTTCGGAAAGACGATGTTCGTTCGCTTGCTGTTCCTTTTGCTGGTCGCGCTGAATGTAGGCGCCGCGGCGTGGCTGCTGTTCGGCCCCGCGCATGTGGCGCCGTTGCCGCCGGCGACCGATCCCGGCGTCCCGGAGCTCAAGTTGTGGGCGGACGCGCCGCATCCCGTTCCGCGCCCGCCGGCGTCGGCCGCATCTGCGGTGGCCGCGACCCCGCCGCGGCCGGACCCGGATACCTGCACCACAGTTGGACCCTTCTTGACGGCCGCCGACATGCGCGCGGCGATGCAGACCCTGTCGCCGCACGTCGAGCGCATCCAGTACCGCCAGGAGCAGGTGAGCCATTCGCACGGCTATTGGGTGTACCTGCCTGCGCTGGCGACCCGCGAAGCGGCGCTGGACGAGGCGCACCAGCTCGCCGCCAAGGGCATCCGGGACTACTACGTGGTCACCGCGGGTGATACCCAGAACACGATCTCGCTCGGCGTCTACAACGACCAGACGCATGCCGGCCGCCGCCAGGCGATGGTCGAGAAGCAGGGGTTCCCGGCCAAGGTCCAACCACGCACCGATACCGCGCCCGCCTGGTGGCTGGATTACGCGGTGCCAACAGCCGCAGAATTCGACTGGCGGACTTGGCTGACCGGCCGCAACGACCTGCAGGCGAAGCCGATCGACTGCTTTTGATCCCCGTTGCCGCCTCTGCGATGATGGCGCCGGTGTGCCGGCATAGCTCAGTTGGTAGAGCAACCGCCTTGTAAGCGGTAGGTCGTCTGTTCGAGTCAGACTG
>JBOHYT010000080.1:0-2779 GCA_050738055.1 Rhodanobacteraceae bacterium | reverse complement strand
CGCACCGCGTTGCTGACCAGGTTCGAGAACGCGCTGTGCAGATCCTTCGGCGAACCGAGCAAATCCGCCTGGGCGCCATGCTCCAGCACGATCCGGTGGCGCCCATGGCTCAGCGCTTCGGCTTCGCGGCGCAACGTTTCCAGCATGGGCGTCATTTCGACCCGCTCCTCGGGCACGTGTTGCTGCATTTCCAGCCTTGAGAGTTCCAGCAGATCCTCGACGATCTGGCGCATCCGCTGCGACTGCGCACGCAGTTCGTTCAGCACCGGCGCCAGCGCCGGCACGTCGCCGGGATCGAGCAGTTCCAGATAACCGTGGATGACCGTGAGCGGCGTGCGCAGCTCGTGCGAAACGTTGGCGACGAAATCGCGGCGCACCTGTTCCAGCCGGGTCACGCGGCTGATGTCGCGCGCGATCAGCAAGCGGCGATGATCGCCGTAGGGAATCAGCGCCAGTTGCAGGCGCACGCCGATGTCGACCGGAGAGGCAACGTCATCGAGGTCGTTGCCGCCGGTTCGCAGCCACGCACCCGCTTCGCCATCGCCAAGGCGCACCGCCAGCGGCACGCCGCGCTCGCGCGGCCACGCAATCCCGAGCAGGGTTTCCGCCGCGGGATTGCACCAGCGCACGCAGCCATCGCGATCGAGCAACACCAGCGCATCGGGCAACGCCATCGCGGCCGTGCGCAGGTCGCGCAATTGTGCCGACAGACGCCGCGCGCGGGCGCGATCCGTGTTCATGCCGCGGAGAAACGGTACCCGGTACCGCGCACGGTCTGGATCAAACCGTCCAGGCCATGGGGTTCGAGCGCCTTGCGCAGGCGGCGGATGTGTACATCCACCGTTCGTTCCTCGACGTACACGCTGCCGCCCCAGACATGGTCCAGCAACTGTGCGCGCGAATACACGCGCTCGGGATGGGTCATGAAGAAATGCAGCAGGCGGTATTCCGTCGGGCCGATTTCGAGTTGCGCCGCCCCGGCGAACACGCGATGCGCGGGACCATCGATGCGCAGGCCCCTGATTTCGACGGATCCGGAACCGTCATCACCCTGGCTGCGGCGCAACACCGCCTTGATCCGCGCGACCAGTTCGCGCGTGGAAAACGGTTTGACCACGTAATCATCGACGCCGGCTTCGAGACCGCTGACGCGGTCCATCTCCTCGCCGCGCGCGGTCAGCATGATGATCGGCACCTCGGCGGTGCGTTCCACGCCGCGCAACCGACGCGCGAGTTCGAGCCCGGTCATCCCCGGCAACATCCAGTCGAGCAGGATCAGGTCGGGCGGCGCATCCGCGATCGCCACCAGCGCCGCGCGCGCATCCGCGGCGTGGATCACTTCCATGTCGGCCTTGCGCAACGCGAACGCCACCATGTCGCGGATCGAGGCTTCGTCTTCGACGATCAAAATGCGTTTGTGCATACGGCAATTCGCGCGGGACGATGATACCCATTGCAGCGTAGCAATGTTACGTTTTCGTGACACGCTGCCCGCGGCTTGGCGCCTTGGATACAGCCCCTCGCGGCCAACAAGGTGTGGTTGGAATGCGGGTCGATTCCCACGTAAAGTTGCATGGTCGCGGCCCGGTCGGGCCTTCCGGCCCTCCTACGTTGGAGTGCAGGGCGATTCCCACGTAAAGTGACAGGGTGGCTTCCTGTCGCGTCGCGGCTGTCCGAAACGTCACGGTCTCGAACACACGTCGGCACAGCAGCAGGCTGCGACGTGAGTATTCAGTTGTCCTTGTCCTCCAGGATTTGTTCCGACCTGACCGATGCCGCGCCTTTCCATCCTCGACCGCTACATCCTGCGTGAATTCCTCACGAGCAGCCTTCCGGCCTTGGTGGTGCTGCTGGTCATCCTCACCGGCAGCACCTTCGCCGACATCATCAACAAGGTCGCGACAGGCCGCCTGCCGGGTGGGGTCATGTTCACGGTGCTGGGCCTGCACCTGGTCAGCACACTGCAGGCGCTGCTGCCGGTGGCCATGTTCCTGGGCATGCTGCTGGCGCTGGGACGGATGTACCGCGACAGCGAGATGCACGTGTTGTTGGCATCCGGCTTCGGGCCGAAAGGCCTGCTGAAGCCGGCCGCGATTTTCGCCATAGGAACGGCAATCGTGGTGGCGCTGGTTTCATTGTGGCTGGGCCCGCTGGCGGCGCGCACGTCCGACGCCGAGGTCGAACAGGCCAACCGATCGGTGATCGCCGCGGGCCTCGAGGCCGGGCAGTTCACCAGCCTGTCGGGACGCGGCGGCATCCTGTTCGCCCACAGCGTGAGCCCGGACGGCACCCGGCTCGGCAAGCTGTTCGTCTCGAGCGAGACCACCAGCAAGGGCGGCGTGGTCACCATCCACGTGATCACCGCCGATCACGGTGAGCTGTTCCACGAAGGACAGGAGGACCACCGTTTCGTCGCGCTGCACGACGGGCATAGCTATGACATCCGTCTCGGCCAGGACAATTGGCGGCTGGTGAAATTCCAGCGCAGTGACATCGCACTGTCGTCGCCGCCGGACGCCGCCGGCCAAAGCAATCCGGAAAACGTGCGCCCCACACGCTCGCTGGTCGGTGACCTGGACCCCGCCGCGCGCGCCGAGCTGCAATGGCGCATCGCGATTCCGTTCGGACCGCTGGTGCTCGCGATGCTGGCGCTGCCGATGGCGCGCCAGGGCACGCGCACTTCGCCGGTGGGACGCATCCTGATCGGGGTGCTGGCGTATCTCATCATCATGAACCTGATGACGCTCGCACGCAGTTTCATCGCGAGCGGCAAGCTGCC
>JBOHYT010000079.1:0-3263 GCA_050738055.1 Rhodanobacteraceae bacterium | reverse complement strand
GAGCGAAATGTCGTCCAGCGGATTGCCGGGCACCGCCACCACATCTGCGTATTTTCCGGTGGCGATGCTGCCGAAATCATTCGAGTGCTTCAGCAGCGTCGCGGCGTGCGTGGTCGCCGCCTGGATCACGTACATCGGCGGCATGCCCGCCTGCACCATGTACACGAATTCCTGCGCGTTCTCGCCGTGCGGATACACACCCGCGTCGGTGCCGAACGCGATCTTGACGCCGGCCTTGTAGGCCTTGCCCGCGGTGGCCATGATCTTCGGACCGACCTCCAGCGCCTTGCGCGCAACTTGCGGCGGATACCAGCCTTCCTTCGCTTTCCCCATCACGAACTCGCCGGCGATGATCGTGGGCACGTACCAGGTGCCGTGCTGCTTCATCAACTTCATGTCCTCATCGTCCATGAAGGTGCCGTGCTCGATCGAATCGACGCCGCCCAGCACCGCGCGGCGGATGGCCTCGGCGTCGTGCGCATGCGCGGCCACGGTGAACCCGTAATCGTGCGCGGCGGCGACGACCGCCTTGATCTCGTCCAGCGTCATCTGCGGGTTTTCGGAACTGGAACTTTCATCCAGTACGCCGCCCGACGGCATGATCTTGATCAGGTCCGCGCCGTCCTTGTAGTGCTGGCGCACGGCTTTCCACGCGTCCGCGGGCGAATTGATGATGCCGTCCTTCGGCGTCGGGTCGCCTTGCAAGTTCCAGCGATAACCGTCGGTGGGGTCGGCGTGACCGCCGGTGGTGCCGATGAACTTGCCGGCGGAGAAGATGCGCGGCCCCGCAACCTCTCCCTTGTCGATCGCATTGCGCAACGCGATCGGCGAATTGTCGCCCTCGCCGAGGTTGCGCACGGTGGTGAAGCCGGCCATGAGCGTGCGCCGCGCGTACACCGTGCTCTGGATCGCGTAGTCGGCCGGGTTCAGGCGGAACTGGTCGCTGTAGCTCGACTTGCTGAATTGCGAGGTGAGGTGCGTGTGAGAATCGATCAGCCCCGGCAGACAGGTGTCGTTGGCGGGTATCTCGATCACGTTGGCGCCATCCCGTGCGACGCTGCCCGGCACCACTTCCTTGATGCGCTCGCCGTCGATCACGATGCTGGTCGCGCCCAGCATCTTGCCGGCCACCGTGTCGATCAGGTGCGCACAGTGGATCACCGTGAGTGCGGGTGCCGAAGCTGCAGCGGTTGGTGCGTCGGCCGCCTGCGCGACACCCACGGTCAGAGCGGCGATCGCGATCGCCAGCGGAAGTTTGCGGGCCGTGCCTTTGTGAAGCATGCCTTTGTGAAGCAGGCCGCGGCGCGTCGATGCTTGCATGACCACCCCTCGTGATGTGCCAAGCGCCGCATCTTAGCGAAAGTGGCGAGCGTGGGCGACTGGTTGGAAGATGGCCATCCAACACGCGCAGCCATGCGCGCCGGAATGTGTGACATAATGTGTAACACAAATGGAGGAACCAGGCATGGCCACCAATCTCGCCCTCGACGACGCGCTGATCGAAAAGGCGCGTCGCATCGGCAAACACAAGACCAAGAAGGAAGCCGTCACCTCGGCACTGCGCGAATACGTGCGCCGCCGGCAGCAGTTGCAGATCCTCGATCTGGAGGGGCAAGTGCCGTTCGACGACGCGTATGACTACAGGGCGCTGCGCCATCGCAAACCCGCGTGATCCTCGTCGACACCTCGATCTGGTCGCTGGCGCTGCGCCGGCGCCGTGGCGGCCTGAATGCAACGGAACACCGCCACGTCCGCGAGTGGCAACGACTTGTGCGCGAAGGCACGGCGGCGCTGATCGGCCCTGTCCGTCAGGAACTCCTTTCCGGGGTGCGCGACGAACATGCGTGGGAGCGCCTGCGCGCGGCCTTGCAACCGTTTCCCGACCTGCCGCTGGCATTTGCAGATTACGAACGCGCCGCGCAATTCTTCAATCGTTGTCGGGCGCGGGGCATCGCCGGAAGCGCCATCGACCTGCTGATCTGTTCGGCCTCGGCCCGCTTCGGTGCCCCGATCTACACCATCGACGCGGATTTTCGCCGGTACGCTTCCGTACTTGCGCTGGACCTGCACGCGCCAGCCACCGTCGCCGGAAGGTGAAAGTGATCTGTCTTGGCGATCCCAACTTCCCACCGAGAACCTGCGGGCGGCGATGCCCGGAAGTGAACCTGGCCCCATTTTTGGTGGCCCGCACCACTCAATGCGTCGCGCGTGTCTTGTGGCTGACAGCTTCGGGGACGTAGTCGGGGCAGGCTGCGTCGGCGTCATCGGGGATGCGCTGCATCCATGCAACGATGGACCCGAAATGAATACCGTGACCGAAAAACAGGGTCACATGGTTGGCACCGGGAATTTCGACGTAGCGGGCGCGATTCGATCGCTGGCTCAAATCGGCGAGTGCCCTGCCGGAAATCAGCTTGTCGTCACTGCCGCGCAGGAGCAACGTGCAGGCCCGTGACTTCGCCAGCGCGTCGGCGGGATCGATCGACGCAAGGTCGATGCCGAGTTTCTTGTCGGCGCGAGCGATTCCTTTGTCCATGACCGAAGGACCCAGGAAGTACGCCCACCATTTGGGTCCGAGCAAGCCACTCGCGGGTGCGCGCTCGATCACGTCGACCGGGTGCACGTAAGGTTCCAGCGCAATCACGCCGCGCAATTTCGGCAGGTCGGGCGCTGCGAACAGGGCGACCGTGGCGCCGTAGGAAACACCGAACAGATACAAGGGTGCGGGTAGTCGGTGTTCGTCCTGCAATTGCCGGATCAGCGCCACGATGTCGCCGGCTTCGCGCGGCCCGTAGCCGACCGGCGCGTTGCCGGAATCCCCCTGGCTGCGCAGGTCCGCCATGACGGTGACGTAGCCCGCTGCGGAGAACGGCAATCCCCAGAACATCATTTGCGCGGCATTCTGGCCCCATGGTGGCAGCAGGACCACGCTGCCGCGCGTTGGCGGCGCGGGTTTGGCCTTCGTCCGCTGGGCGTCGGTGAATGAAAATTTCGCAAGCTTCCCGTTCCGCCAGGCCAGTTGCAGGTTGCCGGTGATGCCCGGGAGCGAGGGCGTGGCGTACCAGTAGGCGATGCGAACCCCCGCCGGCGCATGAAACTGGTGCTGCCGGTAGTGACCCAACTCCCCCAGCAGTTGTCGCATCTGGGGTGCCGTTCTGATGTGGCCGGGCTGTTCGATGTTGCGGGCGACAAATCCCGCACAGCCTGTCAGGCTCGCGCACATCATGACCACCAGCAACCCGAGAAGCTTGTCCATGCCTGCC
>JBOHYT010000078.1:0-4855 GCA_050738055.1 Rhodanobacteraceae bacterium | reverse complement strand
GCGGCGGTGTTGGTGGTCGGCACGCTCGCAACGCGCGCGGTTTCCGCCGGTGTCAACTTTGCCTTCAGCGCATCGGCCACCTTCTGCGCTACGTCGCCCTCGACGCCGAAGATGTTGGTGAGATTGCGCTGGTAGCTCTGCGCCCAGATGTGACTGTCGGTGTTCGCGTCGATCAACTGCACGTTGATCAGCACCTGCTTGCCGGCCTTCTGCACGCTGCCTTCGAGGACTGTCGCCACGCCCAGTTGCTGGCCGATGGTCTTCAAATCCTCCGGATGGCTGGCGTACTGCATCGTCGAGGTGCGCGCGATGACCTTCAAATCGCCGATGTCGGCCAACTTGGTCAGGATCAGGTCTTGCATGCCGGCGACGAAGTATTCGTTGTTCTTGTCGTTGGAGAGGTTCTCGAACGGTAATACCGCGATGGACTTGGCAGGAACCGAGGACGTGGCAACCGAAGTGACGTCAGCCGGCGCGCGGCGAATGAAATACCCCGACGCCAGCAACGCGACCGCCACGATCAGCACGCCGATGATCGCAAAGTCCAGCTTGCGCGCGGTCGAATGCCGGCTGGGGGCATCCTCGGCCACGGCCGACTCGCGCTGGATGCCCTGCGGGGTGAACTCGTAGAACCATGCAAACGCGATCCAGAATGGGAAGCCGATCACGCATGCGATCAGGAACCAGCGCGTGGCATAGTCGGGCAGGCCGAGCGCCGGGGACAGTTGCGAGACGCCTTGCGAAAGCGCCCACACCGCGCCGGCATACAGCACTGCCGCGCGCAACACGTTGCGGCGTTTCAATTCCGCGAAAAAAAGGAATGCTTGCCGGATGTCACCGCAGCGTGGATTCCCCGCCGGCATCGGACCGGCTTCCGCTCGAAGGGAGTGTATCGGTTCGACATTCACCGCGCAGATCAGGCCACACGGGGCATGCCACGGCATGCGCGCACGGTCGACACACTCGACTCCCGATCCCGAAAGCGGCCGGTCGCGACCGTCTCAGGGTCGCGTTGTACCGGTCGGCATGGTTCCCGGCCGGCGCAGGCGATTCTCGATGGGATGGCATCGAGATCGACAACGCTTTGCCGGCGAGCGGGAATCTGCGGGTTCGCGCGGCTGAAAGCGCGCTCACAAGAACCGGGCGCGACGTGCAGGCGTGGGCGCATCGATTCGGAACCGGGCCAGCGGCATCGCGGGTGAAGGGAAGCTCAGGGTCGGGCGTCCGGTCGCCTACGAAAACCTCTTCCTGCAGGCGGCAATCGTCGCGATCCGCGTATGCGGGCTCCCCGGCCAGCGCGTCGGGAACAACGGCCGTGCTTGCTGGCACGACTGTTGCATCATGTTCCGCGGGCCGTCACCAGCGGCCGAGCGGAGGGTGCGATGGACGTGGGCATCGATGCAAAACAAACGGAACGCGTGCTGAGCCATCTGGCGCGCCTGCGGCACAATTGCGGCGATGAAGGCACGGACACCCTGGAAAGCCTCCGGCCGTCGTGGCTGGGGCTGGCCGCGTGGGACATCGTTCTCGAAGACCTGGAGGCCCAGCGTTACCGGGAGCGTGCGCGCGTCGCGCGGTTGCGGCTGGTCGGAAAATGACGGACACGGCGCCACCGCGGTGTCCTCCCAAGAAACAAATTCCGTAAATCCTTGTTGCAAATCAGGAAATTTTTACCACGGATCGACGCGGATTACACGGATCGAAAGCCCTTGTCCGCGTCCATCCGCGCAAATCCGCGGCCAAAAAGCTTTCGAACAACAAATTCCGCAAGTCAAATGGACTGGCAAGAATGCCGGCCAAATGGACTGGCAGGAATGCCGGCTCCGTCGCTGCGCTCCTTGAGCCGGCCTACGCAACTGGATTCCGGGTTCCGTCTGCGATAAAGCCGCAGACGGCCCCGGAATGACGACATTTCGGGTACACGTCCGAGGTCAAGTCTGTCGAGGATCAGCGCTGAGCAGGAAAGTTCTTGAGCAACAAACTCCGCAAGTTCTTGTCGCGTAGCGGAAGGCGCTTCGACGGAATCGCAGAGCAGCGGTGCCCGTGAAGACACCGGCATCGCTCAGCGCCCGTAGCGACGGCTCCGGCGCTGATACGTTCGCACCGCGCGCAGGAAATCGATGCGCCGGAACGCCGGCCACAGGACGTCGCAGAAATAGAACTCGCTGTAGGCGGCCTGCCAGATCAGGAACCCCGAGAGGCGTTGTTCGCCGCTGGTGCGAATGATGAAATCCGGATCCGGAACCCCTCCGGTGTAGAGATACCGTTCGATCTCTTCGGCCTTCAGGTCGGCGGCCACCGATTCCAGCGATCGCCCCTCGGCCACGGCATTGGCGAGCAGGCCCTTGACCGCGTCGGTGATTTCCTCGCGGCCGCTGTAGGCCAGGGCAATCGTGAGCAGCATCCCGTCGTGGCCGGCGGTCGAAAGTTCCAGCGCCTCGCTGGCCGCGACCACCCGCTCGGGCAGGCGTTCGCGCTGGCCGATGATCTTGACGCGCACGCGCCCGGACTTCATCCGCGGCTCTTCCAGCAGCCGCGCGCTCTCGCGCACGAACAGGTCGAGGAGGCAATCGACCTCGGCCTGCGAACGGCCGAAATTCTCGGTGCTGAAGACGTACAGCGTCACGTGCCGCACGTCGAGGTCCAGGCACCACTCGAGCACTTCGCGCAGCTTGTTCACGCCGTACTGGTGACCGAGCGTGGCCTCCAGCCCGATGCCGCGGGCGAAGCGTCGGTTGCCATCGAGGATCAGCCCGATGTGTGCCGGCACCTTCTCGGCGGTGACCTGGCGCGCCAGTTCGTGCTCGTACCATCGGTACGCCGGGAACAGCATCGGGTCGAGCAGCCGCCAGGGGCGCCGGCGCAGGTTCCAGTACGCGACACGCAGCCAGCCGGGAACCGACGCCCGCGTATCTTCGGCCGCGAGCGGCGGAGAAATGTTGGAGTGCATGGACGCGCATTGTAGGCGGTTCTGGGTGGCACCGTGGCATGACGCTGTTCACGTTGCGGACATGCAGCGAATGCCGGAGGCCCTTGAGACGCGCGGCCGGGCGGACCATATCCACCGTTGGCGACTTGCGGAGCGTCCTGCATGCACTGGTTCGACTGGCTGCCGGGCCGGCGCCCGCCGCCCCCGATCGAAGATTCGGCGTGGCGCGATGCGCTGGCAGCGTGTCCGCTGGCGCAACGTCTGGCGTCCGAGGAAAGGCAGCGGTTGCGGACGCTCGCGGCGCAATTCCTCCAGCGCAAGCGGATGTATCCCATCGAGCTGGAGCTGGATGCGACACAGCGGCTGCTGATCGCATTGCAGGCCTGCGTACCGGTGTTGCCGATGGGCTTTCGCGCGCTGCGCGGCTGGCAGGGCGTGGTCGTCTATCCGGGCGAGTTCAAGGTCCGCCACAGCCACCACGACGGCAGCACCGGCGTCGTCACCCAGCGCGATCAGGTGCTTCAGGGCGAAGCCTGGAAAATCGGCCCGCTGGTGTTGTCCTGGGCCGCCGTGGAACACGACCTGCTGCAGCCCTGGGACGGCTACAACGTCGTCGCGCATGAAATCGCGCACAAGCTGGACATGCTGGACGGGCCTCCGGATGGCGTGCCGCCGCTGCCGCGCGGAATGAGCCGGCGACGGTGGATCAGGACCTTCCAGCGCGCCTACGACCGCCTGACCCGCGAGGTACAACACGGCCAGCCCACCGCGATCGACCCTTACGCCGCGACCAATCCCGGCGAATATTTCGCGGTGGTCAGCGAGTTGCACTTCTCCGACCCGACCCGCCTGGAGCACGCCGAGCCCGACGTCGCGGGCTTGCTGCGGGCCTTTTACGGGCCTTCGCCGGCGGCATTTGCGGGCGATCGTCCGTGATCGCGGCATTGCCGGGAGGTCCGACCCGCGCGGCCGTAGGAGGGCCGGAAGGCCCGACCGCACTCCGGACCCGCGAGGATGCCCCGGCCATCCTTGGCCCGACTTTTCGCAACCGCAGCGGCGAACCGTCCGCCGCAATCGAAGCGGGCAACGTTCATCCGGGGCCTGCTGGCTCCGCCTGCGCGCGCAACCACTTCGCGGCATCCAGCGCGAAGTAGGTCAGGATCGCATCGGCGCCGGCCCGCTTGATCGAGGTGAGGGCTTCCAGCGCACACGCCTGCTCATCGATCCAGCCATTGGCGCCGGCGGCTTTCAGCATCGCGTATTCACCGCTGACCTGATACACGAAGGTCGGTGCGCCGAAACGTTCCTTCACCCGTCTCACGATGTCGAGGTAGGGCAATCCGGGCTTCACCATCACGGCGTCGGCGCCCTCGTCGAGGTCGAGTTGAACCTCGCGCAGCGCCTCGTCGGAATTGCCGACGTCCATCTGATAGGTGTGCTTGGATCCGTTGCCAAGGCTCGCCGCCGAACCCACCGCATCGCGGAACGGTCCGTAGAAGCTGGACGCGTATTTGGCGGACTAGGCAAGGATGCGGGTGTGGATCATCCCCTGCTTTTCCAGCGCCTGCCGGATCGCGCCGATGCGCCCGTCCATCATGTCGCTGGGCGCCACGAAATCCGCGCCCGCCCGCGCCTGCGACAACGCCTGCTTTACCAGCACCGCGACGGTTTCGTCGTTCAGGATGTAGCCGGCATCGTCGATCAGCCCGTCCTGGCCGTGGGTGGTGAACGGGTCCAGCGCGTCGTCGCAGATCACGCCGAGTTCGGGAAAATGCGACTTCAGTGCGCGCACCGCACGTTGCACCAGGCCATCGTCATTGAACGCCTCGCGCCCGTCGGCGGTCTTCTTCCCGTCTTCCAGGTAGGGGAACAGCGCCAGCGCCGGCACGCCGAGCCGCAACGCCGATTCGCCCGCCTTCAGCAGCG
>JBOHYT010000077.1:0-6163 GCA_050738055.1 Rhodanobacteraceae bacterium | reverse complement strand
TCGCTGATCGGCGCGACCGCCGCCGGCTGGGCGCCGCTTCCCTCGATCGGGTCCGCCCCCAGCGTGGGGCGCGCGGCATCGGCTGCGTGCAGGAACGCGCTGCGCTCCAGACCGATGTCGACGAACGCCGCCTGCATCCCCGGCATCACCCGCCGCACGCACCCGCAGTAGATGTTGCCCACGTAGCCGCGGTGTCCCGTGCGCTCGACGTGCACCTCCTGCAGCATGCCGTTCTCGACCACGCCGACCCGCGCCTCGCGGGGCGTGACGTTGATCAGGATTTCCTCGGTCATGTCGGGCGCTCGAAGTGGGCTTTCAGCACGTAGTCGTCCATGAAGCGGTATCCGCCCGCACATCCATGTGCGTACGTTCGCGGGCACGAGATGCATTCAAGTCAGCTCGCGAGGCCCGCTCACGTTATAGCCGGCCGGTGCTGCACCTGTCGATGCAGCAACCGCGGCGATTCAGGCCCGGTCACAGATTCGCCTGGGCGCGCCGCAACAACGCGGCGGTCTCGAACAGCGGCAGGCCCATCACCGCCGAATGGCTCCCGGTGAGGTGCGCGATGAAGGCGGCCGCGCGCCCCTGGATCGCATAGCCGCCGGCCTTGCCGAACGACTCACCGGTGGCGACGTAGCGCGCGATGGCGGCTTCGTCCAGCGCGGCGAACACCACTTCCGATTCGCATGCCGCGAGGTCTTCGCCGGCCGCGCCGGCACAGCACACGACGGAAATGACGGTGTGCGCGCGGCCGGACAGGTCGCGCAGCATCGCCGAGGCGGCCGCGGCATCGGCCGGCTTCCCGAACACCCGGCCATCGAGCACCACTTCGGTGTCGGCGCCCAGCACCACCGCGGCGGGGTCGCGCTCCTGCAGCGTCTGCTGCCCCGCCCCCGCCTTCGCGCGCGCAACCCGCTCGACGTACGCGCGCGGCGTCTCGTCCGGCGCGCGGACTTCCGGGACTTCCACGTCGATGACCTCGAACGCGACACCGAGTTGCTTCAGCAACTCGCGCCGGCGCGGCGACTGCGAGGCGAGATAAAGCATCGCGCCAGCATAGCGGCGGAATCGCGAAAGCTGTTTACCACGGATTTGCACGGATACACACGGATAAAAGCTTTCGATCCGTGTGATCCGCGGCGATCCGTGGCAAACGCTCTTTCACAAGAAACAAGTTGCGTAGGCCGGCTCAAGGAGCGCAGCGACGGAGCCGGCATTCCTGCCAGGCATCGCTGCCCGTCCCGGAGCTGCCGGCTCCGGCCTTCGGCCTTGAGCCGGCCTACGCGAACTCGCGCCGGCGCGGCGACTGCGAGGCGAGGCGAGGGAGAGCATCACGCCAGCATAGCGGCGATCCACGAAAGCATTTTTACCACGGATTTGCACGGATCATCACGGATAAAAAGCTTGATCCGTGTTTATCCGTGTCGATCCGTGGTAGATGCTTCCCTGAGTGCGGCAAACAAAAGCGTTTCAGACGCGGATTCACGCGGATGGTCGCGGATCAAGAGAAGAACCCATGTTTACCCGTGCCGATCCGCAGTCGCCGCTTCGCCGCGCTGATCGGTGGTGGTCACGGCGTCGGCGGCCGGCGGCACCAGCGCAATCACGGTCCACCCGGTACGGGGTTCGGTCTTGCGGCGATTGGTCACGACCCGCAGCTTGCCGCTCGGCTCGACACCGAACAGGAGAACCGTATCGGCACCGTGCTGGGCGACGAACGCGGACCAGTCGAACGTGTCGGTCAATGCGTTGGACTTGATCCGCCAGCCGGCCGCCAGCAGTTCGCGGAAGCGCGTGTGGGTCATTTCGTCGCCGAACAGCGCCTTGGCGCGCAACGGCCCGGCGAACGCGGCGCGGTCGCCGCTTTCTTCGGGTGCCAGCACGCGCAACCGGTATACACGCTCGCGGCCGAACTCCTCGCGGTAGTGCATGCTGGTCAGCGAGTTCATTTCGCGCCGGCCCGACATCGCCAGCAACCGCCCGTAGGCGGTAAGGTCAAGGTGCAGCGCAGCATGCTGCGAGGTCGGGTTGCCGTAGAACGTCTGAAGGCCAGCCATTCGGGCCGCACTGATCGCGCTCCAGTCGTCGTCGACCAGCAACACCTGGACCTCCTGCTCGGCCAGCGCCGCGGCGACGCCGCGGGCGACGTCATCGGAACCGTAGATCAACACGCCGTTCGGATCGGGCGCGGCGACTTTCAGCCAGTGCGCCAGCGGGCGCGCTGTCGCGCTCTGCAACACCACCGTCGCGATGATCAGGATGAACACCAGCGGCACCAGCGCGTCGGCGCCATGCACGCCCAGATCGCCGAGGCGCAGCGCGAACAAGGAAGACACCGAGGCCGCGACGATCCCGCGCGGCGATACGTAACCGACCAGCGCACGTTCGCGCCAGGTCATCCCGCCGCCGTACGTCGCGATCACCACCGTCAGCGGCCGGATCAGGAACTGCGCGACCACGAACACCAGGGTCCCGGCGATCAACATGCCGGGCGGCAACGGCCAGTGCAGCCGCGCGGCGAGGATCACGAACAGCATGGATATCAGCAGCGTGGACAGGTGCTCCTTGAAATCCATGATGTCGTCGATGTGGATTCGCCGCAGGTTGCCCAGCGTGATCCCCATCAAGGTCACCGCGACCAGGCCCGACTCGTGCGCGAGATGGTTGGCCAGCGTGAAGGAACCGAGTACTGCGATCAGGGTTCCATACGCCTGAAGGTATTCGGGGATCATCTGCCGCTGCAGCAGGAAGCCGAGCGCAGCCGCCACCGCCAGCCCGATTCCGGCGCCGATCCCGATCGTCGCACCGAACACCGCCAGCGAATGTCCCTGCTGGTGGGTGACGATCCCCTCGAACACCAGCACCGCGAACAGCGCGCCGAGCGGATCGAGGATGATGCCCTCCCAACGCAGCGCGCTGGCGATGCGTGCGGTGGGCCTCAAGGTGCGCAACATCGGCGTGATCACGGTGGGGCCGGTGACGCAGGTCAGCGCGCCGAACAGGAAGGCGATCTCCCAGCGCACGCCCGCGATCCAGTGCGCCGCCGCGGCCAGCATCACCAGCGCCAGCACCGCCCCGTAGGTGACCATGCCCCGCACCTCGTGGCCGATCCCGCGCAGCTCGGAAAACCGCAGCGTCAGGCTGCCTTCGAACAGGATCAGCGCGACCGCCAACGAAACCGCCGGGAACAGGAAGCGCCCGAGCTGCCGGTCGGGGTCGAACAGTCCGGTCGCCGGTCCCAGCGCGATGCCGATCAGCAACAGGAACAGGATCGCCGGCAGCCGCATCCGCCACGCCAGCCACTGGGCGAAGAAGCCGACCACCAGCAACGCCGTGAGCACTACGCCCAGATCGATTGCCATCCATGAATTCTCGTGTCCACGGGTTCGGGGCGATGGTAATGGCGTGCCGAGCGGCACATGGCGAAACCGATTGGTGGAAACCGCTTCGCGGGTTCCACCCTACGCGGGTTCCGCCCTACGGGTCGGCGTATCGACGGCGTAGGGCGGAATCGGCGTAGCCGCTTCCGCCGAGCGGCACAGGGCGAACCCGATTGGTGGAAACCGCTTCGCGGGTTCCACCCTACGCGTCGGCGTATCGTCCCACCGGCTGCGTGACACACGGGTTCACCTGCGGGGATCGCCGATCGGATGTACCCGTCGGCTGCGGCCGGACCGTTTTCGGGAACCGCCGATCCAGCCCTTGCGCCAGAACCAGACCAGCATGCTGCAGGCCATCACGAACATCACGCCCAGTGCGTAGAAATACCCGAAGCGCCAACCCAGTTCGGGCATGTTCCACGGGCTCTTGGTGTCGTAATTCATGCCATACACACCCGTGATCCAGGACAGCGGGATGAAAATCGTCGCGATGACCGTCAGCACCTTCATGATTTCGTTCATGCGGTTGCTCTGACTGGACAGCAGTACGTCCACCAGGCCCGAAGCGACCTCGCGGTAGGTCTCGATCGTATCGATGAGCTGGACCACGTGGTCGTAGCAGTCGCGCAGGAACAACTTGGTGTGCGATGAGATCAACGGCGTCTCGTCGCGGATGAGCGCGTTCAGCATCTCGCGTTGTGGCCAGACAGCGCGCCTTGCCGTCAGCAGGTTGCGTTTCAGATTGTGGATGCTTGCGATCCGGTCCAGCGTCGGTTGCTCGATGAGGTCCGATTCCAGGACGTCGACACGCTCGCCGTAGATCTCGAGCAACGGGAAAAATGCATCGATCGCGGCATCGAGGATGGCGTAGGCAAGGTAATCTGCCCCTTGCTTCCGCATCCTCGCACCTTCGACCAGGCGGCGGCGCACCGCGTCGAACACATCGCCGTCGCGCTCCTGGAAGGTCAGGACGAAATCCTTGCCGACGCATAGCGACAACTGTTCGGTGTCGAGCGGGCCCGGGTCCGCGTCGGCGTGGTCCGTGTCCGCGTCAACCCGCTCCGGCGCCTGCAGCGTCGACCCGTCACCGGTCGGCACCCGCGTGATGATGAAGAGGATGTTGTCGTAGGGCTCGGCCTTCGGGCGCTGCGACGTGTTGGCAATGTCCTCCATGGCCAGTGGGTGGATGTCGAAACGTTGCGCCACCGCCTGCAGCACGCCGGCATCACCGAGACCCGAAATGTTGACCCATCGGACCGTGTGGTGGGGCGGCAGCGGTGGCAGGTCGTCGATGGAATCGATGGACTGCCGCTGGATCGTCGCGGGGTCGGCGTCCGGCCCGAACGAGAGGACATCGATCCGGGGTTTGGCGGCCCCAGGGTCGACGGTGATCGTGCCCGGCTCGGCGCCGGGCGGCGAACGACGATGGCGTCGCCTCAGCAACTGCATGGGTCGTGCTCCCCTCTTCTTGAAGATCCGATTGTCCGGGATTTCGGCATCCAGATGAACCGCGCTGCCGAAAACTTTGCGGGAGAGGCCCGATGCCATCGTCCATGGCCTGACAAGGCTCCCTGTTCCATCGCCCGCGCGGCGACGGACGGCGCCAGCCACTTCTTCCGTAGCGCCAAGGCGACCGCCGCCAACGCCTTGACGCGATGGCGTTCGAACCGGTCGACAGCATGCAGCGCCGCATCGGCGCCGATCAGCACCTGTGACGACCTGACCGTTGCGGCGGAAACCTGTGATGATCCACGCACCAGCACACACTTCTTGTCCGCGTGACTAATGCTGCACGAAGCGTGCGCACCCTAACCGCGGTGATACGGATGTCCGTTGATGATGGTCACGGCGCGGTATAGTTGCTCGGCTACAACGAGACGCACCAGCATGTGCGGCAGGGTCAAGGGACCCAGCGACCACCGCTGGTCCGCGCGTTGCAGCACCTCGCGCGCGTGGCCGTCAGGGCCGCCCACCAGAAATGCGAGGTCGCGGCCTGCCATGCGCCAGTGCGCCAATTGCTTCGCGAGTTGCTCGCTGGACCACGCTTCGCCACCACCATCCAGCACCACGACATGCGCGTCGCGTGGCACCGCCGCCAGCAGCGCCGCGCCCTCATCCGCGATCGCGCGCGCATCGTCGCGGCCCTTGCCGCGCACACCGGGCTTGAGTTCGACGAGTTCCAGCGGCAGGTCACGTGATAGCCGCTTTACATATTCGGCGAAACCCTCCGCAACCCAGCGCGGCATGCGTTCGCCGATTGCGATGATTCGCGCGTGCATGAAGAGCCGGAAATCGGGAATCGGGAATGGGTGGGCGGAACAGGCGGATCGCCGCCGCTTGTGATTTCCGCTCTCCGCATTGCCCGATAACTTCAGCCGCTCGCAGCTGAAGTTTCAGGCGGCGCCTGGTCGCCCACGGTCCACAATCGCTCCAGGCCGTAGAACTCGCGGATGCGCGGCAGCATCACGTGCACGATGATGTCACCCAGGTCGACCAGTACCCATTCGGCTTCGTCCTGTCCCTCGACGCCGAGCGGCAGCATGCCGGCGCGCTTGACGAACTTGACGACTTCGTCGGCGATCGACTTGACGTGACGCGAGGAGGTGCCGGATGCGATGATCAACAGGTCGGCGATGGAGGTGCGACCACGCACATCGATTTCCCGGATGTCGTGCGCTTTCAGCTCATCGAGGGCGGCGAGGACGCGCCGGCGCAGGGTCGCAAAGGTGGGAGGGCGGGTGACGGGGGTCGCGGCGGAGCGCGATTCGGTCTGGCTGGTCAAG
>JBOHYT010000076.1:0-7384 GCA_050738055.1 Rhodanobacteraceae bacterium | reverse complement strand
ACGATGAAACTTGATCGCGAACCAGTACGCGATCAGCGGACCGATCAGACCGATGCCGAGGCCGTTCAACAAATTCGCCAACACCAGTTTGCCCAGCAGCTTGTTTTCCTCGCGACGCACGCGGTTGGCGGCATCGTCGCGGCGATCGTGCAACGCGTCCACGACCGGGTCGCGCGCCAGGCACAGCAGCGCGCTCGCGCCGAGCGAGCCGGCCAGCGGCAGCACGAACAGCAGCCGGTACTCGTGGGCGCTCATCGCGTGACCCAGCAACCACGCCGGCACCGCGGCAAGCATCGCACCGACCCCCATCCCGGCGAAGCCCACGGCGCTATTGATGCTGAAGATGGTTCCGCGCCGCGCCATTGGCAGTTCGATCGCGAGCCACGCCTGCTCCACCGGCGAAAACGCGCCTGCCGAGCCGTTGGCGCCGCGGCCGAACGCACCGACCACCGCGGCGAGGACCAGGATCCACGGCGTCGTCGTCCACATCGCGACCACCGCGGCCGCGGCTTGCACGAGGTCGTAACCGAACAGGAACGCGCGCCGACCGCCGCGATCGCTCAGCGGGCCAATGATCATGGTCAGAACGGTGCCGAACAGCAGCGCGCCCATCAGGACGGCACCGATGGCCGTTCCGCTCCAGCCGAGCGCGTGCAGGTACAGCGTGAACGCTGCGACCATCGCACCCTGTCCGATGCTGCGCACCGCGCGCATCCCGATCAGCAGGCGCACGTTGCGGGGCAGGGGCGGGCTTGCGCCGGACATGATGCGTGCATGATGCCGCGTCATGCATGGTTGCGTGAAAATCCTCTCGGTGGAGATGTAGGAGGGCCGGAAGGCCCGACCGGTCCGAAGGCCCGACCGGCCCGACCGACGCGGCGATTCGGGTCGCGGCTTCCGCCGCTCCCACGATCCTGCGGTAGGAGGGCCGGAAGGCCCGAACAGCGTTGCCGGAAGGCCCGACGTGGTCGCGGCTTCCGCCGCTCCTACAGGAAACGTCCGTAGGAGGGCCGGAAGGCCCGACCAGCCCGACCGACGCTGCGATTCGGTTCGCGGCTGCCGCCGCTCCTGCAGAAAACGCCCGTAGGAGGGTCGGAAGGCCCGATATCAGGTCGCGCTTGGGTTACGCGCGAGGCAGGATTGCGTCGGCAAAACGCGCCGCGGCACCGTCCGCGTGTTCGACAAACACCGAAGGTTCGACCAGCTCCAGTTCCAGCAGGCGCGGCGCACCGTCATCGTCGTGGATCAGATCGACGCGCGCGTACAACAACGACTGGTCGAACGGAATGGCCGCCAACGCGCGTTGCGCCACGTCCAGTTCATCGGCGGACGGGATGCGCGGCGTGATGGTTTCCTTCGCGTACAGGCTCGAGGTCGGACCTTCGCCACGGCGCAGCAACGGACCCTTGCGTATCGCGTGACTGAACACGCCGTCGAAAAACAGCAGCGCGGTTTCGCCGTGCACGTCCACGCGGTCGAGATAGGGTTGCAACAGCACGCTGCGGCGTGAATCGAGCAGGCGCCGAGCGTGCGCGACGATCCCCTCGCGCGCGCCGCGCGCGTGCCGCTGCGCGCCGCGCGATCCCGCCCCGATCGCAGGTTTGACCACCACGTCGCCGTTGCCTCCTGTCTCCGCTGCGGAGGGGGTTGGGGTGGGGGAGGCGTACTGCGAAAGAAATCGGTCAACGGCTCGTTCCGCATCATCCCCCGGCTCGACGAACGTGCCTGGCACCACCGGCACCCCGGCGCGCGCGAGGTGCGCAAGGTAATGCTTGTCGGTATTCCAGCGCACGACGGCGACGGGATTCAGCAAGCGCGTGCGTTCCGCCACGCGCGTTGCCCAATCCAGGAATTCCGCGAGGCGCTCGAAGTAGTCCCAGGTCGAACGCAGCAATGCGAGGTCGAAGCGCGACCAGTCGACGCCGTCATCGTCCCAGTCCACCTCGCGCGCGTCCGCGCCTGCATTGCGCAAGGCGGCGAGCAGCGGCGGCATGTCGTAATCGGTGCCGCGCGCAGCGCGCGCGGTAATCAAGGCAACGCGTGGCATCAACACTCCTGATCGGTATCGGCTCTGAACAAGCCAGGCGGTGCGGTGCAGGAAAAGCTGGATTCCGGGTTCCGTTCGCGGTGAAGCCGCGAACGGCCCCGGAATGACGACAAGGATTGTTACGCTTTTCGCCAGTCCCCGGTCCCCGGTCCCCGAATCCCGAATCCCGATTCCCGAATCCCGTTTCAAAGATTCTGGTAATTCGGCCCCGAGCCACCTTCTGGCGTGACCCAGGTGATGATTTCGTAGGGGTCCTTGATGTCGCAGGTCTTGCAGTGCACGCAGTTGGCGGCGTTGATCTGCAGGCGCAGGGATTTGCTGCCGTCGCCGGCGGTGTTCTCGACCATTTCATACACGTTGGCGGGGCAGAAACGCGTGCACGGATTGCCGTATTCGACCGTGCACCGGTCCACGCAGATCGAGGTGTCGGCGACGTGCAGGTGCACGGGCTGGTCCTCGTCGTGTTCGGTGGCGGCGAAGTACACGGAGGCGAGCCGGTCGCGCGGAGGCAGCGTGCGTTCCACCCAGCCGGGTTCGCGCGGCGACTTCGCGTCGGGGCCCGGGCGGTTCTCCTTCGTCGCGGGCGGGTCGAGTTTTTCGAGCGACGACCAGTCGGCGTGGTTCTTGAGCGTCCACGGCGACATGCCAGCGGTGGCCGTTTCCCACGCCGCATTCGCGAGCCCGCGCCACAGGCCGCCGTGGAAACCGGGCCGGATGTTGCGCACCTTCTTCATTTCAGTGGCAATCGGCGAAGCGCGCAGGCGCGCGTCGAAACCCGCGGAGGAGCGTTTTTCCGCGAAGTGTTCGGCCGCCAGCATGCCGGAGCGGATCGCCTGATGGGTGCCCTTGATCTTGGGCACGTTCATCAATCCCGCGGCGTCGCCGATCAGGATGGCGCCCGGCATCTCGACTTTCGGCAAAGACTGCAATCCGCCTTCGATCAGTGCGCGCGCGCCGGCCGACACGATCTGGCCGCCTTCGAGCAACGGCTGGATCCGCGCGTGCGCTTTCAGTTGCTGAAAGGCCTCCCACGGCCGGAACAGCGAATCGGAATAATCGAGGCCCGCGACGAAGCCGATCGCGAGGCGGTCCTGGTCGAGGTGATAAATGAAACTTCCGCCGTAGGTCCGGTTGTCGAGCGGCCAGCCGACGGTGTGGGTGACATGGCCCGGCTGCACGCGGGCCGCCGGCAATTGCCAGAGTTCCTTCAAGCCGATGCCGTAGGTCTGCGGATCGCAGTTTTTGTCCAAACCGTATTTCGCGATCAACGTCTTGGTGACGCTGCCGCGGCAGCCTTCGGCGAGGACCGTCAATTTCGCGAGGATGTCGATACCTTGCGTATAACCGGGCTTGTGCGAGCCATCCCGAGCGACGCCCATGTCGCCGATCCGCACGCCCTTGACGGCGCCTGCATCGTCGAACACCGCGTCGCTTGCCGCGAAACCGGGAAACACATCCACGCCCAAGGCTTCCGCCTGTGGTGCCAGCCACGCGCACAGCGCGCCCAGGCTCACGATGAAGTTGCCGTGGTTGTTCATCTGTGGTGGCGTCGGCAGCTTCATGGCGCGCTTCGCGTCGCGCAGCAGCAGGAACTCGTCGTGCGTGGCGGCAACGCAGATCGGCGGCGGCTGGTCGCGCCAGCCCGGCACCCACGCGTCCAGTGGCGCAGGTTCGATCACCGCGCCCGAGAGGATATGCGCGCCGACCGTCGAGGCCTTCTCGATCACGCACACGCGGGTATCGGAGTGCAATTGCTTCAGACGGATCGCGAACGCGAGGCCCGCCGGTCCCGCGCCGACCACGACCACGTCGTATTCCATCGTTTCGCGTTCGCTCATGGTCACTCCCGTTCCGCAGGCGTTCGACGGTTCATTGTCACTCCCGTTCCGCAGGCGTTCGACGGTTCATTGTCGCTGCGCGGCGACGGGTCGGCAAACGCAGCACGCCTCCCGCATAATCGGTGCTTTCGGAAGCGGCGAGCCGGGACTTGCGCATGAGCGTAGCCGAAGAGAAATCGCTGGATGCCGCGGCGCTTCGCCGGGGCGGCGTGTGGCAATGCCTGCACTGGCTGGCGTCGGGCCGCACCACGTCGGAGGCACTTGCCGATGCCTGTCTCGACGCGATCGAGCGACGCGATTCCGAACTGCACGCGTTCGTGGACGTGCGTCCGGACATCGTGCGCGACCAGGCCGCCAGTGCGCAGCGCCGCCGCCGCGAGGGTCCCATCGGTCGCCTCGACGGCATCCCGGTCGCGGTCAAGGACAACTTCGACGTGGCGGGTTATCCGACCCGCGCAGGGTTGCCCTCGCGCAGCGGGAACGTCGCACGCCACGACGCGCACGCGATAGCGCGGCTGCGTGCGGCCGGCGCGATCATCCTCGGCAAGACCAATCTCGATGAAGGCGCGCTCGGGGCCGCGACCCGCAATCCGCATTTCGGCACCACGCGGAATCCTTTCGACCACGGGCGCGTGGCGGGTGGCTCATCGGGCGGCTCGGCGGCCGCGGTGGCGGCGGGAATGGCGCCGGTCGCGATCGGTTCCGACACGTTGGGTTCGGTGCGCATTCCCGCAAGCTACTGCGGCGTGTTCGCGCTGAAACCCACCCATGGCGAAATCTCCGCACGTGGACTCGTCCCGGCCGCGCGGCGGCTGGATGCGGTCGGAATCCTTGCTCGCAGCGTCGGGGATCTCGTGGTGATGCTGCAGGTGCTGGCCGGCTACGACGCCGACGATCCGCGTTCACGCCGCCGCCGCGTCGCGCTGCAGCCGCCCGACTGGAATCCCGCGCAACTGCGTTGCGGGGTGTTGCCGGACCTCGCCGAAATTGGCGTGGAAGCCGGAGTGATCGAGGTGTTCGATGCGGCGCTGGCGAAGCTGGAACGCCAGCTCGGTGATCGCCAGGGGCTGGACTTTTCCGACTGGCCGTATCCGAAGATGCGCCGCGCGGGCCTGCTGTTGATGGAGGCCGAGATGCGCAACACGTTTGCCGCCGACCTCGACGATGCCGAACATCCGGTGTCGGAAAGCTTCCGGAAGATGCTCGATTTTGCAGCCGGCAAATCGGCCGCGGACTACGTGGTCGCCGACCGCATGCTGGACTTCGCGGTGTTGAAGGCGCGCCGGGTGTTCTCGCGCGTCGATGTGCTGGTGCTGCCGACCACCCCGCAAGGGGCGTTCCCCGTCGACGCGCCGGTGCCTGCGTCACAGGCCGACCTCACCGCGTTCGCGAGCCTGTCCGCGTGTCCGGCGGTCAGCATTCCGATGGGCAGGTTGCCAGACGGGATGCCGATCGGCATGCAGTTCGTCGGCCGGCCGGGTTCCGACCTGCGATTGCTGGAACTCGCGGAGGTGTGTGCCTCGGCGCTGGATGCTGCGCCGGCGTATCCGGTCGAGCCGGGGACCGAGAGTGCCGGCAACTGACACGGCCCTTGACGCTGTGAAGCCCTTCAAGGGGAGGGCTTTGGTGCGCGGCGATTCGGATCGCGGCTTCCGCCGCTCCTACGATCCTGCAACTGTAGGAGGGCCGGAAGGCCCGACCACCCGGGGATGGGTTGAACCGGCCGGGACACCATCCCCATCCCTGCCTTCCTCTTGAAGGGGAAGGAGACCGGCGGCGGGATCCGTCACGCTGCCTTTTTCCACTGCCCGAGAGCGGCGAGGCCGTTGTCGCGCGCGCGTTCGACCACGATCTTTTGCGCGGCGCCAAAATTCCCCTGCAGATCCTTGGCCCACAGGTGCAGTGCGGCCTGCTGCATCGCACGGCCGTAGGAGAACGACAGCGGCCACGGATGCGGGCCGAGGCGGTTCATCGCATTCAGGTGCATGGTCGCGTCCTCGTCGCTCTGGCCGCCCGACAGGAACACGATGCCGGGCAGTACCGCCGGCACCGCGGACTTCAGACACAGAATCGTGGATTCGGCGACTTCCTCGGCGTCGGCCTGCTCTGCGCAGTCCTTGCCGGACAGCACCATGCTGCTCTTCAGGATCGTGCCTTCCAGCATCACGTTGTGCTCGTACAGCGCCGAGAACAGCGAGCGCAGCGTGGCTTCGGTAACCTCGTAGCAGGTCTCGATGTCGTGATCGCCGTCCATCAGCACTTCCGGTTCGACCATCGGCACCAGACCGGCTTCCTGGCACAACGCGGCGTAGCGGGCGAGCGCGTGGGTGTTGGCGTCGATGCAGGTCGAGCTCGGCATGTCCTCGCCGATCGTGATCACCGCGCGCCACTTGGCGAACTCGGCGCCCAGCTTCACGTATTCCTCGATCCGGTCGCGCAAGCCGTCGAGGCCTTCGGTGACCCGTTCGCCCGGAAACCCGGCCAGCGGCTTGGCGCCCAGATCCACCTTGATGCCGGGGATGATGCCGGCGTCCTTCATGACCTTGGTGAACGGCACGCCGGCCTTGGTCGACTGGCGGATGGTCTCGTCATACAGGATCGCTCCCGAGATGTGCTCGGCGAGGCCTGGCGCGGTCAGCAGCATTTCGCGGTAGGCGCGGCGATGTTCCTCGCTGTCGGGAACGCCGACCGCGTCGAAGCGCTTCTTGATGGTGCCTGAGGATTCGTCGATCGCGATGATGCCCTTGCCTGGCGCGACCATCGCCTGCGCGACGGTTTCCATTTGATCGATGCTCATGACGGTCTTCCGCAGCTGTCGGTGAACGATCAAGTATAGGAGAAACCGCGGTGCTGGATTTGCGGGCATTCAGCAAAGAGGAGCCCCGCGGCCAGCCATTGGAACCCCATCGAAAAAGCCTTTGACACGGATGAACACGGATCAAAGCGGATTGCACTTTGTCCACGTGCATTCGTGCTGACCCGTAGCCGTTGCTCCTGCATCGCGTCGCAGAAAAGCCTTTTGACGCGGATGAACGCGGATCAAGTTCGAGCAATCTGCTGTTGTCCGTGTTGATCCGTGTCTGATGCTCTTGATCGCGTGGCGTGTTGCGTTACGCGTGCACGTCAACGGTACCCTTTCGGGAAATCCTTGAGGATGCACGCGTCGGTGATTTTCTTGCGCGCCGCCGGATCGTCGGGCAGGTTGAACGGGATGATGATGTAGGTGAACACCGGCCGACGCTCGCCGTTCTTCGCGCCCGGTACGAAGTGCATGTCCTTGACCGCACTCGCGGCGACCGATTTGAGGTCGCTGGCGGGAATGGTCTTTTGCACCACGATGTCGCGGGTGACGCCGTCCGCGCCGATCATGTAGGTGACGGCGGAGCACACGGGCTTGTCCAGGTTCAGGCCGCTGTTGGGGACGTCGACATTGAGCGAGGTGTTGGTCATCACCCAATAGCTGTCACGCTGGCTGGGCTGCACCGCGAGGATGTTGGGG
>JBOHYT010000075.1:0-3296 GCA_050738055.1 Rhodanobacteraceae bacterium | reverse complement strand
TCGCTGCCCGTTGTGCATCGCAGACCGCCCGCGCCGCACAGCAGCCGCTACCCCGTTCGCGTCGTCTGGCCCTCCCGCTGGTCCCAGGCTGACAGCAGGTCCATGCTCATATAGCGCCGCGCGCCCCACTGCGTGCCCGCGATGTGCCGCAGCCTCGCCGCCACCAGCATCAGCGCCGATTGCCCATCGGGGAACGCGCCGACGACCCGGGTCCGCCGGCGGATTTCCTTCATGATCCGCTCCAACGGATTGTTGGTCCTCAGGTGCCGCCGGTGCTCGCACGGGAAGTCGTAATACGACACGGTCTCCGCCACGCCGTCCGCGACGATCTGCGCCGCCGCCGCCAGCTTCAGCGCCCGCAGCTTGGCCACCACGTCCTGAGCCTTCAAAAGCGCCGCCTCGCGGCTCTCCTGCGCGTGGATCGCCTTGAGCATGTCGGCCACTTCGCGCTTGCGGCTGTGCGGCGTTTTGGTGAACACGTTGCGGTAAAAATGAACGGTGCAGCGTTGCCATTTCGCCTGCGGGTAAAAGTCGCCAGGCTTTCGACCAGCCCCAGGCACTTGTCGCTGACCACCAGCCGGATCGCCTTCAAGCCGCGCTCCTTCAGGTACCTCAGAAAGTTCTGCCAGCTCTCCTTGTCTTCCTTGGCGCCCTCGGCCACGCCCAGCACTTCCCGGTAGCCGTCGGCGTTCACGCCCACCGCCACCAGCACCGCCACCGTGCGGACCTCGCCGCCCCAACTGCGTTTGAGCCAGATGCCGTCGAGGAACACATACGGGTGCTCGCCTTCGATGGGCCGGTTGCGCCACTGTTCAATTTTGACGTAGACCTTTTTGTTGAGTTCGCTCAGCGTGCTGGGCGAGACCTTCGTGCCCCAGAGTGCTTCGGTGATGTCTTCGACGCGGCGCACCGAGACACCGGCGAGGTACATCTCGATCAAGGCCTCCTCCACCGAGGTCTCCCGGCGGCGATAGCGTTGAATGATCGCCGTCTCGAAGGGCAGCTTGCGCAGCTTGGGCACTTTGAGGGTGACCTCGCCGGCTTTGGTGTGCAGTTGGCGTTGGTAATGCCCGGCGCGCGTATCGACGCGGTCGGGCGAGCGCGCGTAACGTTCGGCCTGGCAGATCCGGTTGGCCTCTTCGTCCAGCAGCGCGTTGAGGGTGTCCTCGACGCTCTGCCGTACCAGCCCGCCCAGGTCGGCCTTGAGCTGCGCCTGGTCAATCTGGATGATTTTGTCGAGCGTTTGAGGCCGGTCAGTTCCGGCCGGCGTTTGCAGCGGCCCGGGATCGGGGATAGAATCGGTCATGAAAGTCCTCCTTCTGGTGTTGTTTTACGCAACAACTTTGTACCAGACCGAGGACTTTCTTCACTGGTTGCCGGGACCACCCCGCCAACCCGCGCGACCTCCGCGACCAATGTGCGCAACTTTCAGGACGTTATCACCCGGAGCGTCTGCAAACGCCTTCAAGCCAGGACCGGCTGCAAACGCTCCCGAACGTGATCCAGATCAACGAGGCTCAGGTGCAGGCGCATTTGGGCGGGCTGGTGCGGCAAAGCGTCGAGGACACCCTCAACGCCCTGCTGGACGAGGAAGCCGACCGGATCTGCCAGGCCGAACGGTACGAACGCTCCCCCGACCGGGCCGACACCCGCGCCGGGCATTACCAGCGCAAGCTGCACACCACCAGCGGCGAAGTTACCCTCAACGTGCCCAAGCTGCGCAAGCTGCCGTTCGAGACGGCGATCATCCAACGCTACCGCCGCCGCGAGTGCTCGGTCGAGGAAGCGATGATCGAGATGTACCTGGCCGGCGTGTCGGTGCGGCGGGTCGAAGACATCACCCAGACCTTGTGGGGCGCGAAGGTCTCGCCGAGCACGCTGAGCGAGCTGAACAAAAAAGTCTACGTCAAGATCGAAGACTGGCGCAACCGGCCGATTGTCGGCGAGCACCCCTATGTGTTCCTCGACGGCATCTGGCTCAAACGCAGCTGGGGTGGCGAAGTCCGCACGGTGTCGGTGCTGGTGGCGATCGGCGTGAACCGCACCGGCTACCGCGAGGTCCTCGGCGTAGCCGAGGGGGCCAAGGAAGACACGGCCAGTTGGCAGGAGTTCCTGCGGCACTTGAAGCAGCGCGGGCTCAACGGCGTGCGGCTGGTGGTCAGCGACAAATGCCTGGGGCTGGTCGAAAGCCTGGCCGACTTTTTCCCGGCCGCCCAGTGGCAACGCTGCATTGTTCATTTTTACCGGAACGTCTTTGCCCAGACGCCGCGGGGCCGGATGCGCGAGGTCGCCGACATGCTCAAGGCGATCCACGCCCAGGAGAACCGGGAAGCGGCGCAGCTCAAGGCCAAAGATGTGGTCGCGAAGCTGCGGGCGATCAAGCTGCTGGCGGCGGCGCAGATCGTGGAGGACGGCATCGACGAGACGCTGTCGTACTACGCGTTCCCGGGCGAGCACCGGCGGCACCTCAGGACCAACAACCCGCTGGAACGGATCATGAAGGAGATCCGTCGGCGCACCCGCGTGGTCGGTGCGTTCCCGGACGGCAACTCGGCCCTGATGCTGGTGGCGGCCCGGCTGCGGCACGTGGCGGGCACGCAGTGGGGCGCGAAGCGATACATGAACATGGACCTGTTGTCGCTTTTGGAAAACCTGGAGGGCCAAACGGCACGGAGCGGCTAGCGACTGAGGTGCGGCGCGGGCGGTCCGTGACGCACAATGGGCGCGAACCCCCCTCGGGGGGTTCCCGAGCTTCGCTCGAAAGAAAAGATCAGGAAAAAACCCGATCCAGAATTAGAATCTTTGACAACCAGATCGAGGACGCTCCGCGTCCAATTGTGCGCAAACATCGGGACACTATCGGTGGCGGGGCAATCGGGTCAATGGGCAATTGATGCCCACGGGCCATTTGGAGGTCTTCCATGCCACCACCGACCTCTAGCCTTGAGGCTAGACATCGCGTCAAATTTCATAGGGGGCGGAGCATTTCCTTGTTGGTTCCTTGTGCGAACTGGTTGCAATGATTTGCAATGGTTTGCAATAATCTGCAATGGTTTGCGAAGTGCCAGGTATTTTGGCGGCGCAATCGCGCGGCGGACGGGAGATGGAACGCGGCTGGAACGACGCCCCAAGCGTTTCAAAACGTAGCCGTTTGTAAAACTCTGTAGAATTTTGTAACGGATCGAAGCTGCAGCCAGACGTCGCGGCGTGAAAAAGAAAAATGGGCGATGATGGATTCGAACCATCGACCACTAGCTTGTCGAGCTAGTGCTCTAACCAGCTGAGCTAATCGCCCA
>JBOHYT010000074.1:0-20441 GCA_050738055.1 Rhodanobacteraceae bacterium | reverse complement strand
TGGATTCTGGGCGACAGCAACGCCTGCGACACCGAGCAGCAGGACGCAGAGGAACGCACGAACGAACATGGTCTCACTCCGTTTGGACAAGAACGTTTACGCTACCACGTCCCGCAGCGCGTCGAATGCATCGTCGCAAGCGAACGTCAACCTTTTATGTTTTTCCCGATTCCCGATTCCCGATTCCCGATTCCCGATTCCCGATTCCCGATTCCCGATTCCCGTCTCCCGTCTCCCGTCTCCCGTCTCCCGATGGAATTGAAGCATCCCCCGCGCGGCGATGATGTGCCCACCCCTCGCGAACTGGAACGCCTGCTCGTCAACGCGATGACCCGCGACGCCGGGCGTTTGCGCGCGCGGCTGCACCGGCTGGAACGCAAGCCGTCACGGGCCGCGCTGGACACGCTCGCGCGCGACATCGAGCTGTCGGTGGCGCGCCGCGACGCACGGGCCGCGCTGGTTCCTCCAATCACGCCGGAGGATTCGCTGCCGATCACACAACGCGCGGACGAGATCGTCGAACTGATCGGCAAGCACCAGGTACTGGTGGTCGCCGGCGAAACCGGTTCGGGCAAGACCACACAATTGCCGAAGTTGTGTCTGGGCGCGGGGCGCGGCGTGGCCGGGATGATCGGTTGCACCCAGCCGCGACGTCTCGCCGCACGCGCGATGGCGCGCCGCGTGGCTTCCGAACTTGGCGGCGGACGCAATGATCAACCGGGCGGCGTGGTCGGTTTCGAGGTGCGTTTCGCCAAGCAGCTCGGCGAGAACACCCTGGTCAAGTTCATGACCGACGGCATCCTGGTGGCGGAAATGGCGCACGACCGTTGGCTGTCCGAATACGACACGATCATCGTGGACGAGGCGCACGAGCGCGGTCTCAACATCGATTTCCTGCTGGGGTATCTCAGGCAACTGCTGCAACGGCGCGCCGACCTGAAAGTGATCGTGACTTCGGCGACCATCGACACCGCGCGCTTTGCCGAACATTTCGGGGGCGCGCCGGTCGTGACGGTCGAAGGTCGCGCGTACCCGGTCGAACTGCGCTACCGGGCGCCGGAACGCGAGGCGGGTTTGACGGAACGGGTTGCCTCCGCACTCGACGACATCGCCCGCGAAGACCCCGAGGGCGACGTGCTGGTTTTCCTTCCGGGCGAGCGCGAAATCCGCGATGCACACCTGGCGTTGTCGCGGCGGCAGTATCGCCACACCGAGGTCCTGCCGTTGTATGCGCGGCTGTCGGTGAAGGAACAGGATCGCGTCTTCAAGCCGGGTCCGGCGCGCCGCATCGTGCTGGCGACCAACGTCGCCGAGACCTCGCTGACGGTGCCGCGCATCCGCTGGGTGGTGGACTCGGGCGACGCGCGGGTCAAGCGCTATTCGCGGCGCAGCCAGATCGAACGCCTGCACATCGAGCCGGTTTCGCAGGCCGCGGCCAACCAGCGCGCGGGGCGCTGCGGACGCGTCGGGCCGGGGATCTGCGTGCGGCTGTACGACGAAGCCGAGTTCGCGGCACGTCCACCCTACAGCGATCCAGAAATCCTGCGCAGCGCGCTCAGCGACGTGATCCTGCGCATGCTCGACCTCGGACTGGGCGACGTGGAAGCATTTCCCTTTCTCGACCCGCCCGATCCGCGCGCGGTCAACGACGGCTGGCGGCGGCTGGCAGAAATCGGTGCTGTCGATGATTCGCGCAGACTCACGCCGCTGGGCAAGCAGCTCGCGCGCATTCCGATCGACGCGCAGTTGGCGCGGATGCTGATCGAAGCGCGCAAACTGGGCGTGCTGGACGAAGTGCTTCCGGTGGTCGCGTTCCTGGGCGTCCAGGACCCGCGCGACCGTCCCGCCGACAAGCAGGCCCAAGCCGATGCCGCCCACCGCGAGTTCGCCGACCCGGAATCGGATTTCGTCGGGGTGCGGAACCTGTGGCACGCGTACCGCGATGCGCACGAGGAACTCACGCAATCGAAGCTCCGGGACTGGTGCGGCAAGCACTTTGTGTCGTTCATGCGGATGCGCGAGTGGCGGGAGTTGCATCGGCAGTTGTTGCTCGAGGTCGGGACCCGGGACCCGGGACCGGGGACCCGGGAAAAGCACGGGACTGGAGATGTGTCGGCGCAAACGTCAGTGCAGGATGCAGTTGCCAGGACAAGCAAAGGGTCGGCCAAGGCTGCTGTTGCGGGTCCCGGGTCCCGGGTCCCGGGACCCGATTCATACCAATCCCTCCACCTCGCCTTGCTCTCTGGCCTTCCGACCAACGTCGCGCGCAAGGACGAGCAGGGCGTCTATCGCGGCACGCGCGAGCGCAGGTTCAAGGTATTTCCGGGTTCGGCCTTGGCGAAAAAGCCGCCGCCATGGCTGTTCGTCGCGCAGATCCTCGATCTCGGCGGAAAGGTGTGGGGCATGCAATGCGCGAAGATCGAACCCGAGTGGATCGAGCGGCAGGCTGCGCACCTGCTCAAACGCACCTGCAACGATCCGCACTGGTCGCGTGCACGCGGCGCGGTGCAAGCGCACGAGCAGGTGTCGCTGTACGGGCTGGTGCTGGTGGAACGCCGCGTCGTCATGTTTGCGAAGCAGGACCCGCCGTTGGCGCATTCGATTTTCCTGCGCGAGGCCCTGGCCCGTTGCGACATCGATGGCCGCGCGGACTTCCTGCAGCACAACGCGAGGGTGCTCGACGAGGCACGCGGGATCGAGGCGCAGCAACGCCGCGAGGGGTTGCTGAAATCCGACCAAGACCTCGCCGGGTTCTTCGCCGGCACGTTGCCGGGGGACATCTGCTCGTCGCGGGGGCTGGACGCCTGGTACCAGCGCGCGCCCGCTGCCGAGCGTGCGGCACTGCGTTGGTCGATCGAGGATGTGCTGGAGCCCGGCGCGGGTGGCGGCGCCGGCGCCTACCCCGAAACGATGAATGTTTCGGAGCAGCCATTGCGGTTCGAGTATCGTTTCGTGCCCGGCGACGACGCGGACGGCGTCACCTTGCAGGTACCGCTGGCGTTGTTGAACGCAGTGCCTGCCGCGCGCTGCGAATGGCTGGTTCCGGGATTGCTGGCGGAAAAGGTCACCGCGATGCTGCGCGCGTTGCCGAAGGCGCTGCGCCGCAACTTCGTGCCCGCGCCCGAGTTCGCCCGCGCGTTTGTCGAAGCCGAGGCGTCGCGGGACGAACCGCTGGCGCAGGTGTTGGCCGCGTTCCTGGCGCGGATTACCGGCGTGGTGGTCGAGCCCGCAGCGTTCGACAAACCTTCTTTGCCGCCGCACCTTCGCATGCACTTCGACCTTCACGATGAACGCGGTCGCTCGCTGGCCGGTGGCCGCGATCTCGCGGCGCTGCGCGCCGACTGGGCGATTCGAGCGCGCGCGGCGTTCTCGCGTGGCGCCGCGGCTACGGTGACGCGCGAGGACGCAAGGACCTGGGATTTCGATGCGATCCCGGTGGAATCCGCAACGCCTTCCGGCATCCCGGCGTTTCCTGCATTGGTCGACCTCGGGTCCGCGGTCGCATTGCGGGTCTTCGAGACGCGGGCCGAAGCCGCGGGCGCGCATCGGACAGGCGTCGAGCGGTTGCTTAGATTGTCGCTTGCGGCCGAGTTCAAGCGCGCGCAAAAGCAACTGCCCCTGAAGTCGAAACTCGCGGTCGCATTCTCCGCGCACGGCCGCGCCGATGCACTGCGCGAGGACATCGTCGAAGGCGCGTTCGCCGACCTTGCGGCTTCGCGGAATCTGGACGTGCGCGATCGCCGCTCGTGGGATCGGCTGCTCGATGCAATCCGGCGCGAGCTGTTCGGCGCGGCGACGGAACGCTTGCAACTCGCCGAACCGATCCTTGCCGCGCTCGCCGACCTGCAGCCTTGGCTCAAGCCCACGATCAAGGGGCGCGCGCCGGCGAGCTACGCTGACCTGCGCAGCCAGCTCGATGCGCTGCTGGCACCGGGCTTCCTGCGTGAACTGTCGAAGGCGCGACTTGCGCATTTGCCGCGCTATCTCAAGGCCATGCGCTTGCGCGCGGAAAAGCTCCGCAGCGATCCCGCTCGCGACCACGCGCGCATGCAGCAGGTGCTGCCCTGTTGGCGCCGCGTGCTGGAAGCCAGCGCGGAGGGCGGAGATTCAGACGCGCTGGAGGCGTTGCGCTGGCTCACCGAGGAGTGGCGCGTATCGGTATTCGCGCAGGAATTGAAAACCGCAGAACCGGTATCCGGCAAGCGCATGGCGCAGGCGCTGGCGGCGCTCGATGCCGCGTGATCGGGCTGCAGGCGGTCAAGGGCCGTCGGCCGCTGCCAGTGCTGGAGCGGTTGCGCGCCATGGTCGATGGCACTGCGTGGCGCCACTCCGCCCGGACAGTTCGCCTTTTTTGACTTCGCGCTGCGCTGCGTTCTCGCGTGCGTGAAGCTTCCCCGCGATTGCAGAGTAGCGAGGCTCGTCGGCCTCCAGAAATGGAATGACTGGCCATTCGGTCGGCCATTCGTTCAACTACGGAAGCTGGTGGGCGGTACAGGGATCGAACCTGTGACACCTGCCGTGTGAAGGCAGTGCTCTACCGCTGAGCTAACCGCCCAGACTTCGGTCCAGCGCGCCGTGGCGCAACGGCCGGTTCGTGCTGGCGCGACGCGTCGAGCAGCGAACGGGAGCGCGCAAGTCTACGGTGCGCCTGTTGCCCGGTCAATCGATCCGGGTCCGGTTGCTACAATCCGCCCTCGCCGCCCACGCCGGAACGTCTGCCATGGAACATATTTTGCATGCACTTCTCCACTACCAGATCACGCCTTGGAAGGTAGTAGGGTTTTTCGGCATCGCGTTATTCGGCAGTCGCTGGTTGGTGCAGGCGTACGCGACACACAAGCACAAGCGCGTCACGATGCCATTGATGTTCTGGGTGCTGTCCGTGTGCGGCAGCATATTGCTGCTTGCGTATTTCATTTTTGGCAAGAACGATTCGGTGGGTATACTTTCCCAATTGTTTCCGGCGTTGGTGGCGGTCTACAACCTGGTTGTGCACCTGCGGCATCCGGAACCCAGGAGCCCCGGTGGGGCAGCCGTGTAGCTGGCGTTCCGCGGTTGCGCTACGAGCGCCGGCGTTCGCACTTTCTGTCTGGAAAGCGCGGCGAGCAACGGGCGGGCGGGGGATTCGGGTCAAACTGGCTGGCCAATGGCCTGGGGGATAAACATGAACGCGCGCGTCGATACGCAAGAGGCGTCACCGGTTTCACTGGGCGACTGGATCCTGACGCTGGTCGTGCTGGCGATTCCGATCGTCGGAATCGTGATGATGTTCGTATGGGCTTTCGCAGGTGGTACGCATCCGAGCAAGCAGAACTATTGCCGCGCGACCCTGATTCTGGCGCTGATCGGTTTCGTGCTGTTCGTCCTGTTTCTCGTCATGGGTGGATTCGCGGCACTGTTCGCGATACGCGGGATGGACGGCGGCGCCTTGTGACGCGGTGCTTCGGATCGCGCGACAAGGCAAAAAGCACTGGACACGGATAGACGCGGATCAAAGCGGATCAAAACCCAAAGCAGTTTGCCCGGTCTGTTCCTGTCCGTGTCAAAGGCTTCCGCTCACTCTTGTCCGTGTTGATTCGTGTAGCCGCGTCAAGAATGCCCGTGCCTTCGCGATGGATGACGACGCGGAACGAAACCGCTCGACGCGGGATCAGTCCGGGTCGTAACCGAGGTTGGCCGACAGCCATCGTTCGGCTTCCGTCAGTGACCAGCCCTTGCGCTTGGCATAGTCTTCGACCTGGTCCCAGGTGAGTTTGCCGACCACGAAGTACTGGCTTTCCGGATGGCTGAAATACCAGCCCGAAACCGCGGCGGCCGGGTACATCGAGAAGCCTTCGGTCAGTTCGATGTTGGCGTTGTTGGTCGCGTCCAGCAGCCGGAACAACGTGGCCTTCTCGGTATGGTCGGGGCAGGCGGGATACCCGGGTGCCGGCCGAACGCCGCGGTATTTCTCGGCAATCAAGGACTCGTTGTCGAGCGACTCGTCGGACGCGTAACCCCAGTATTTCATGCGCACCTCGCGGTGCATCCATTCCGCCAGCGCCTCGGCCATGCGGTCGGCCAGCGCCTTCAGGATGATCGCCGAATAGTCGTCGTTGTCCTTCTTGAAGCGTTCCAGGTGTTCCTCGATGCCGAGCCCCGCGGTGACCGCGAACCCGCCGATCCAGTCCTGGACGCCGGTTTCCTTCGGGGCAATGAAATCCGAAAGGCAAAGGTTCGGGCGCTCCACGGGCTTGTCGGCCTGCTGGCGCAGGTGGTGGAGCATCACCAGCTTTTCCCGGTCCCCGGTCCCCGGTCCCCGGTCCCGGTTCTTTACACCATCCCCACCTCGGCCCTCCCCTTGAAGGGGAGGGAGATGAAGCTCGATGTCGTCGCCAATCCGTGATGCGGGCCAGAACCCGATCACCGCTTTCGCGCGCAGCCACTTCTCGTCGATGATCTTTTTCAGGATCGCCTGCGCATCGTTCCAGAGTTCGGTCGCCTGCGCACCGACCGTTTCGTCGGTGAGGATCGCCGGATAGTGGCCGTGCAGTTCCCACGCCTGGAAGAACGGCGTCCAGTCGGTCACCTTCAGCAATTCGGCGAATGGAATGTCGTCGATCACCGTGATGCCCGGCTTTCTCGGCGCGGACGGCGTGTAGTCCTTCCAGTCGAACTTCGAGCCGTTGGCGCGCGCGTCCTTCAGTGACACCAGGCGCTTGGCAGGACCACGATTCCTGTGGCGTTCGCGCACGTCGGCGTAGTCGGCGCGCACCTTGGCGAGAAAATCATCGACGACGGTTTTTTCCTTGCTGACCAGTGTCTGCGCGACGCCGACCGCGCGCGAGGCGTCCTTGACCCACACGCAGGCGGTTTCGTAGTTGGGCTCGATCTTGATCGCGGTGTGCGCGCGCGAGGTCGTGGCGCCGCCGATCAGCAGCGGGATCCTGAAGTCGCGGCGCTTCATTTCCTTGGCGACGTTGGCCATTTCTTCGAGCGAGGGCGTGATCAGGCCGGATACGCCGATCATGTCGGCGTGCTCGGCGATCGCGGTGTCGAGGATCTTCTGCGCCGGCACCATCACGCCGAGGTCGACCACCTCGAAGTTGTTGCACGCGAGCACGACGCCCACGATGTTCTTGCCGATGTCGTGCACGTCGCCCTTGACGGTCGCCATCACGATCTTGCCGTTGGACTTGCTGGTCTCGCCGCTCTTTTTCTTTTCCTCTTCCATGTAGGGCAGCAGGTAGGCCACGGCCTTCTTCATCACGCGCGCGGATTTGACCACTTGCGGCAGGAACATCTTGCCGGCGCCGAACAGGTCACCGACCACATTCATGCCGTCCATCAGCGGACCTTCGATCACGTCCAGCGTGCGCGTGACGGTCTTCCTGACTTCCTCGGTGTCCTCGACCACGTACTGGTCGATGCCGTGCACCAGCGCGTATTCCATCCTTTTTGCGACCGGCAGCTCGCGCCACGCGAGCTTGTTGCCCTCATCCTTGTCCTGCGATCCGCCTTTGTGCCGTTCGGCAATCTCCATCAGCCGTTCTGTCGCATCGGGCCTCCGGTTCAGCACCACGTCCTCGACGCGCTCGCGCAGTTCAGGATCGAGGTCGTCGTAGATTGCGAGCTGGCCGGCATTGACGATGCCCATGTCCATGCCGGCCTGGATGGCGTGGTACAGGAATACGCAATGGATCGCTTCGCGCACGCTGTTGTTGCCGCGGAACGAAAACGACACATTGGAAACGCCGCCGGAGAGATGTGAGTAGGGGAAGCGCTTTTTCAATTCCTTTGCGGCCTCGATGAAGTTCACCGCATTGTTGGCGTGTTCCTCGATGCCGGTCGCGATCGGGAAGATGTTGGAATCGAAGATGATGTCTTCGGGCGGAAAACCGACCTTCTCCGTCAGCAGCTTGTAGGAACGCTCGCAGATCTCGATGCGACGCGCGACGCTGTCGGCCTGACCCTGTTCGTCGAACGCCATCACCACCGTCGCGGCGCCGGAGCGCAGGACCTTGCGCGCCTCGTCGAGGAACTTTTCCTCGCCTTCCTGCAGCGAAATCGAATTGACCACGCCCTTGCCCTGCAGGCATTTGAGGCCGGCTTCGATCACCGTCCACTTGGACGAATCGACCATCACCGGGATGCGCGCGATGTCGGGCTCGGCCGCGATCAGGCGCAGGAATTTCACCATCGCCGCCTCGGAATCGAGCAGACCCTCGTCCATGTTGACGTCGAGGATCTGTGCGCCATTCTCGACCTGCTGACGCGCGACTTCCACCGCCTCGTCGTAGCGGTCTTCCTTGATCAGCTTCTTGAATTTCGCCGAGCCGGTGACGTTGGTGCGTTCGCCGATGTTGACGAACAGCGTCTGTGGCGTGATCACCAACGGTTCCAGGCCAGAGAGGCGGGTATGATGTGGATGGTCCATTTTATTTACCACGGATTTGCACGGATAAGCACGGATGAATCGTCCGCTGATCCGCATCGGTCAGGGTTGATGTATGTCATGCGATGCAGGCGAATTCGAATAGGGGGTCAAAAGCGTTTTCTTGACGCGGGTTCGCACGGATGGAAGCAGGCGAGGCAAGTCGGTATCTTCGCCGTTTGCGCTTTGATCCGTGTTCATCTGTGTTGATCCGTGGTAACGCCTTCGCTTTCGCATCGTGGATTCATGCGGCTTCCGCGTGTGTGGGCAACGCGCGCGGCGGCACATCCCGCACGGCCGCAGCGATGGCGGCACTGTGTTCGGGCGTGGTGCCGCAGCAGCCGCCGACGATGTTGAGCAGCCCGTCGCGGGCGAATTCGCCGAGCACCTTCGCCATTTCTTCCGGCGTTTCGTCGTAGCCGCCGAGTTCGTTGGGCAGCCCGGCGTTCGGGTGTGCGCTGATCCGGCAGTCTGCGACCCGCGAAAGGGCCTCGATATGTTGGCGCAAGTCCTTGGCGCCCAGTGCGCAATTGAGTCCGATCGAGAGCGGTCGGGCGTGCGCGACCGAGTACCAGAAGGCTTCGGCGGTCTGGCCGGAAAGCGTACGCCCGGAACGATCGGTGATGGTGCCGGAGATCATCACCGGCAGACGGCCGCCCAACTCCTCGAAGACGCGCGCGACGCCGGACAACGCGGCCTTGGCGTTCAAGGTGTCGAAAATGGTTTCCACCATCACCACGTCGGCGCCGCCTTCGATGAGGCCGCGGGTGGCTTCGGCGTAGGCGCTTTCCAGTTCGTCGAAATCGACGTTGCGAAAGCCCGGGTTGTTGACATCCGGCGACAGCGACGCGGTGCGACTGGTCGGGCCGAGCACCCCGATCGCGAAGCGCGGCCGCTCCAGTGCTTTCGCTTCGGCCGCGTCGCAGGCCTCGCGGGCAAGTCTCGCGCCCTCGCAGTTCAACTCGCGCACCAGGTGCTGCAGCGCATAATCGGCTTGGCTGATCGAGGTGGAGTTGAAGGTATTGGTCTCGACGAAATCCGATCCGGCGTCGAGATACGCGGCATGAATCTCGCGGATGATCTCCGGATGGGTCAGGGTCAGCAGGTCATTGTCGCCCTTGAGGTCGCGTCCGCAGCCATTCGCGTCGGCGTGCTCGCCCGCATGGTCATGCGCGTGTTGCGCGTCGCAGCCCCGGGCAAAGCGCTCGCCACGATAGCCGCCCTCATCCAGTTCGTGGCCTTGCAGCATCGTGCCCATCGCGCCGTCGAGCACGAGGATGCGTTCGCCCAGGGCGTCGTGCAATTTCCGTACGCGGTCGGGGTGTAGCCAAGACAGTGTGTGGGTCATGGATTTCCTCCAAAAGCTATTGGTCCGCAAATGAACGCGAATAAACGCGAATACGGCAAATCGAACAGGCGAAACCCGTTCGGTGACCGCTTGTTCTGATTCCTTGTTCCAAGTCATTTGCGTTCATTGGCGTTCATTCGCGGACTGTTTTCGCTGTTGCCGTGCCCTTGTCCGGCTTGCGTGCCAGCAGGCTCAGCACTTCGAAATGCGGCGGGCGCGATTCCCGCGAGATGCGTTCGCAGTGCAGCACTTCAAGGCCGGCCTTGCGCGCGAAGCCTGTCAGCTCTTCCCGCTTGAAGCCCAGGTTCCTGTGGTCGAACGGTGCGACTGCTGCGCGGTGCGCGTGCCGGGCCAACGTCGCCGCCAGCAGTCGGCCGCCGGGTTTCAGCACGTTCGCCGCCCCGGCGATGGCGCGCTGAGGGTGGTTGCTGTAGGTGAGCGCGTGCATCATCAGGGCGAGGTCGAAGTGGCGGTGGTCTGCCTCGAAGACGTCGGACAACGCGTGCATGTCGCCTTCCACCACTTCGACGTTGCGGAACGACTTCAGCCGCTTGCGCGCGGCTGCCACCACGTTGGGGCTCGAATCGACGCATGCGATCGAGCGCGCGTGCGGCGCGAGCAGCTCCGCCAGCACTCCATCGCCGGACGCGATGTCCAGTACATCGCCGGTTTCGAGCAACTGCAGCAACGTGCGCGCCAGCGTTTCCCATGTGCGGCCCGGCGAGTAGTGCCGCTCCATGTCACCCGCGACGCTGTCGGCCCAGCCGCGGTCGCGGGCGCGCGCGGCAAGCACCGAAGGGAGTCGCTGCGCGTCGACGTCGAGCACTGCATCGTCCACGCTGTCCTCCAGCGCGCGCAGCAGGCCGGCGGCGTTTTCGAAGCCGTTTTCATTGAAGCGGTAATACGCCGACACGCCCGCGCGGCGGTCGTGTACCAGTCCGGAGTCCTTCAACTTGGCAAGATGGGTGGAAACCCGCGGTTGTGCGAGGCGAAGCACCGATGACAACTCGGCCACGGTCAGCTCTTCGCGGCGCAGCAACGCGAGCAGGCGCACGCGGGTAGGGTCGGACAGCACCCGCAACAGCGTGGTGGCGGAAACCAGATCAAGCATTACATCTTTATATCAGGATAAAGAGATAAATCAAGGCTCGGTAGCGCTTCTGGCTTGACGCGCAGTGCATCCGGTTATGATGCGGGGTTGGATTGTCGCGGCTCGTCGTTGTGGGGGCGCATCACCGAAACCAGAGAGAGGAACAGCGATGGATTTCCAGTTCTCGGAAGAGCAGTTGCAGATTCAGTCGATCGCGCGCGACTTCGCACAGAAGCGCATCGCGCCGGTGGCTGCGGATTTCGACAAGTCCGGCGAGTTTCCGCTCGACAACATCCTCGAGATGGGCAAGCTGGGGCTGATGGGCATCGAGGTGCCGGCCGAATACGGCGGCGCGGGGATGGATGCGATCAGTTACGTGCTCGCGATGATCGAAATCGCCGCGGCCGACTGCGCGCACTCGACGATCATGAGCGTCAACAACACGCTGTACTGCAACGGCCTGCTGAAGTTCGGCAGCGAGGAACAGAAACACAAGTACGTGACGCCGATCGCCTCCGGAGAGGCCATCGGCGCGTTCGCGCTGACCGAGCCGCAATCAGGATCCGACGCGACCGCCATGCGCTGCCGCGCGGTCAAACAGGCGGACGGCAGCTTCGTGATCCACGGCAAGAAGAGCTGGATCACCTCGGGGCCGGTTGCGAAATACATCCTGCTGTTCGCGATGACCGACCCTGCAAAGGAAGCGCGCGGGATCACCGCGTTCATGGTGGATACCGACCGCGAAGGTTTCAGCCGCGGCAAGACCGAGCCCAAGCTCGGCATCCGTGCTTCGGCCACCTGCGAGATCGAATTCGACGATTACCGTGCGCAGCCCGACGAGGTGATCGGCGAGGAAGGCCACGGATTCAAGATCGCGATGGGCGTGCTGGATGCCGGGCGGATCGGCATCGCGTCGCAGGCGGTCGGGCTCGCGCGCGCAGCCTACGAGGCCACGCTCGAATATGCGCGCGACCGCAAGGCATTCGGCCAGCCGATCGGTTCGTTCCAGATGACCCAGGCCAAGATTGCGGACATGCGCTGCAAGCTCGACGCGGCGCGACTGCTGACGCTGCGTGCAGCGTGGCTGAAGCAGCAGGCGGCCAAGTCCGGCGGGCGCTTCTCGACCGAGGCCGCGATTGCCAAGCTGACGGCCTCGGAAGCCGCGATGTGGATTACCCACCAGGCCGTGCAGATCCACGGCGGCATGGGATATTCACGCGAGATGCCGCTGGAGCGGTACTTCCGCGATGCCAAGATCACCGAGATCTACGAAGGCACCTCGGAAATTCAGCGGATGGTGATCGCGCGCAACGAAACGGGGTTGCGGTAGGTTGGGTTGAGCCCCTGCTCTATCCGGGCGAAACCCAACGTTCGACACAGACAAGTTGGGGTTCGCAAAAAGCCGCTCACCCCAACCTACGTCGCCCGACGTTCGTTGTCGTAGGTTGGGCTGAACGCAGTGAAGCCCAACGTAAGCGGGGAGATGCGTTGGGCTTCGCGTTGCTCAACCCAACCTGCGCGCTGAGTGGAGATTCGAAACCATCCCCTCCCAGCCTCCCCTTGAAGGGGGAGGAGCAGAGTTACGAGCGCGTGCGATGCGGTTCCGCATCCACCGTGGTGAACTCCGGTTCCTCGCCGTCCAGGCGCAGGGCGGTGAGCTTGCCGCCCCAAACGCAACCCGTGTCGATGGCGTACACGCCGAGGCCGGCGAAGCGCCCGAGCGCGGACCAGTGCCCGCAGACGATGCGGCTGTCGCGCGTCTTGACCCCCGGAACTTCGAACCACGGGTACAAGCCGGCGCGCTGCGAGCCCGGCAATCCCTTGGCGTCGAAATCGATCCGGCCGTGCGCGTCGCAAAAACGCATGCGGGTGAAGATGTTGATGGCCGCGCGCAGCCGGTCGTGGCCGTGCAGCTTCGACGACCAGCGCGCCGGGCGGTTGCCGAACATCCTTTGCAGCAAGGCATGGTGGCCCGGACCGCGCAGCGCGCGTTCGACTTCCTGGGCGATGTGGATGGCGTGCTTGAGTGTCCACGATGGGGCGAGACCCGCGTGCACCAGCGTGAACCCGAGCGCGGCGTCGTGGTGCAGCAGCGACTGGTTGCGCAGCCAGTCGATCAGCATCGGACCGTCCTCGGCCTCCAGCACCCGTCGCAGGTCCGGGTTGGTGCGCTGGCGGGCTTTCGGTTCGCGCTCGGCGATCGCGAGCAGGCTTAGATCGTGGTTGCCGAGTGCGACGATGGCGCTTTCACGCAGGCCGTGCACCAACCGCAGGACTTCCAGCGATTCGTTGCCGCGGTTGACCAGGTCGCCGCAGAACCACAGGCGGTCGGAAGCGGGGTCGAAACGGAGTTTTTCCAGCAGGCGCTGCAATTCCGGATGGCAACCCTGCACATCGCCGATCGCGTAGATGGCCATGCGCCCGGACGCGTCGGATCAGTGCAGGGTACGCGGCACCGACAACACGAATTCGGGAATCGGTATCTCGAAATCGGTGCCGTCGTCGGCGTGGAACAGGTAGGCGCCGCGCATGGTGCCGACCTGGGTCTCCAGCACCGCGCCGGAGGTGTAGCGGTAGTGTTCGCCCGGTTGCAGGCGCGGCTGCTCACCGACCACGCCATCGCCGCGGACTTCCTCGACCTTGCCGTTGGCATCGGTGATGACCCAGTGCCGGGTCTGCAGGCGGGCCGGCATCACGCCGAGGTTGCGCAGGGTGATCTCATAGGCGAACACGTAGCGGCTCGCCTCCGGCTTGGATTGTTCGGAAACGTAGCTCGCCTCGACCTCGACCTCGACGGAGTAAGGCTCGGGTTCGCGCTGCTCGCGGGATTCGTTCGTGGTGGTCGGTCGGGCGGTCATGAAGGCCTGCTGACGCCATGCCAAGCGAGCCGCGTTGCTTCCGCAGCGGCCGCCAGACGAGGTGCGCGCCGCAGCGTCATGGTGGTTCCATGGCCAAGGCGCGCGCCGATGGATGGCGGCCGCTGCGGAGCAACCCTTCGGGCCGGGGCCATTTGCCCGCATGGCGGTGTCATCGCTCGTCTATGTATCGACATACTTCTTCCTCGCTCTTCCTTGCCCTGCGGGCAAATGGCCGCCGGCGCGGCCGTTTGGCATGGCGTCAGCAGGCCTTTGCATTGTCGGCGAGTTTCGTACCGGCCTGCAAGTTCGCGGGCATCGCATGGCGGGCGAGGGAGACGAAGCCCTGCGGCGACACGTTTTCGGCGCGTGCGCGCGGGTCGATTCCCGCGGCGCGGATCGTGTCCGCATCGGCGAGGCCGCGCAGCGAATTGGCAAGGGTCTTGCGGCGCTGCCCGAACGCCGCGCGCACGGTCGCCTCGATCGCCGGCGCGAGTGCGGGTTCGGAACGCTGCGCGGGTGGCAGCGGCGTCAGGCGCACCACCGCCGAGTCGACCTTGGGCGGGGGGCGGAACGCGCCGGGCTCTACGTGCATCAGCGGCTCCACGTTGCACGCCAGTTGCAGCATCACCGAAAGCCGCCCGTACACCTTGCCGCCCGGCACCGCGGCCATGCGCGCGACCACCTCCTTCTGGAGCATGAAGTGCATGTCGGTGATGGCTTCCACGCCGGCGAGGCAGTGGAACAGGATCGGACTCGAGACGTAATAGGGCAGGTTGCCGACGAGCCGCAGACGGCCGCCGCGAGCGAGCGCGGCAAGGTCGACCTTGAGGACGTCCGCATGGATGACGGTGAGTTCGCCGACGCCTTCAGCGCGCGCGCGCAGCGGTTCGATCAGTTCCGCATCGAGCTCGATCGCGGTCAGGTGCCCCGTTGCGCGCAGCAGCGGCAGGGTGAGTGCGCCTTCGCCGGGGCCGATCTCAACCAGATGGTCGCCGGGCTTCGGTGCAATCGCGGCGACGATCCGCTCCACCACGGATCGTTGGTGCAGGAAATGCTGGCCGTAGTATTTCTTGGGTCGCGGCATCGGAGTCAGGAGCAAAGCTTTTGACACGGATCAACACGGATAAAAGCGGATAAGGCAAAGAGCAGAAGCTTTGGACGCGGATGAGCGCGGATAAAAGCGGGTACGGCAACGAGCAGAAGCCTTTGACACGGATCAACACGGATAAAAGCGGATAAGGCAACGAGCAGAAGCTCTAGACGCGAATTGACGGATAAAACCGGATATGGCAGAGAGCAGAAGCTTTTGACGCGCATGAACACGGACAAAAGCGGAGCTGGCCCGCGCTGAAGTTCAACAAACCCAGATCGTCATTCCGGGGCTGCCCGCGCCTTTTGCGGGCAGAACCCGGAATCCAGCTCTTCGCTCCGACGCGCAAGGAACTGGATTCCGGGTTCCATCGCCGATGGAGCTGGCGATGGCCCCGGAATGACGATGAAAAGTAGCTGGAAGTCGATGATGATCAGGGAAACCTTCGACGGGACAAACAGCAGGAAAAAACGGCTTTGGATTTATCCGCTTTTATCCGTGTCAATCCGCGTCAATCCGCGTCAAATGCTCTTGATTTATCTGCTCTTATCCGTGTTGATCCGTGTCAAAGGCTCTTGATTTTTGCAAAGCGCAGCAAGATGCAGCGCCATTTCGGCTGCGGCGAACATGCTGGACGGGTCGGCGCGGCCGGTTCCGGCGAGGTCGAGCGCGGTGCCGTGGTCGACCGACGTGCGGATGAACGGCAGGCCCAAGGTGATGTTGACGGTGCGCTCGAACGCTTCGGATTTCAGAACCGGCAACGCCTGGTCGTGGTACATCGCGAGCACCACGTCGTAGTGTTCGCGCAGGGAAGGCACGAACGCGGTGTCTGCGGGCAACGGGCCGAGCAGTTGCACGCCTTCGCCGCGCAGCGTGTCCAGCACCGGAATGATGGTGTCGATTTCCTCGCGGCCGAGGTATCCGCCTTCGCCTGCGTGCGGATTCAGTCCCAGCACCGCGATGCGGGGTTTTGCGATGCCGAATTTCGCGATGAGTTCCGAGTGCACGATGCGCAGCGTGCGGCCCAGCGATTCGCGGGTGATCGCCGCCGGAACCTCGCGCAAAGGCAGGTGGGTGGTCGCGAGAGCAACGCGCAGTTCGGGCGAGGCGAGCATCATCACCACCTCGCAGCCGCAGCGTCGGGCGAACAATTCGGTGTGTCCGGAGAAGCGCTCGCCGGCATCATTGATCACCGATTTCTGCACCGGCGCGGTGACCACCCCATCGAATTCGCCGCGCAGGCAGCCATCGACGGCCTGCGCAAGCGTGCCGAGCACGTAGAAGGCGTTGCGCGGGTCAAGTTGGCCCGGTATTTCCGCCGCGCGAAGCGGAACTTCAAGCACCCGCAACGTGCCCGCCGCCCGCAGGCTCCGCGGCCGGCCGTCGTAGGCCGCGACCTTCAACCGGACGCCGCAACGGTGCGCGGCGCGTTGGAACAGATCGGGATCACCGATCGCCACCAGGTCGGCCGCGATCGGCGTCGCGGCCAGCCGCGCCACCAGTTCCGGACCGACGCCGGCAGGATCACCACTGGTGACGGCAAGCCGGGGACGTGCCGGTCGGCGTGTGCCGGCCGGGGCCGGCGCCGAATTCATTGCTGGTTGTTGGCGGAAGCGTTTTCGTCCGCCATGGGCGCGGCGTCGGCCAGCTCGGGCACGCGGATGCTGATATAGGCCGACGATTCCAGGTCGCGAAGGAACTGTTCGTAGGCCTGCTGGCCCTTGCGTGCAGCGATCGCCTGGCGTGCCTGCTCGCGTTCGATGTCCTTGGTCTTGTCCGCCTGGCGGGTACCGAGCAACTGGACGATGTGCCACGAACCGTCGGGGCTCTCGAACGGGGGTGTGATTTGGCCGGGCTGCATCGTGGTGATCAGCTTGCCGACCTCGTTGCCCCAGTCATCTTGGGTGAACCAGCCCATGTCGCCGCCCGCGTTGGCGGTGGTCGGGTCGTCCGAGTCCTGTTTCGCCAGCTTCGCGAAACTGGCGTGGTCGTCGACGATTTCATGGTAGAGCTTGGTGATCTTGGCCTTCGCGGCCTGTTCATCCAGCACCGCGGTCGGTTTGATCATCAGGTGGCGTGCGTGGTACTCGGTGACGATCTGCTTGGTGTCGGGCGTGCGACGCCCTTCGACCTTGAGGATCGTGAAGCCGGACGCGTCGCGCAACGGCTCGGTGATGCTGCCAGGTTGCATCGGGTTCACGATCTGCTGCACCGCCGGTGGCAACTCGTCGACCCGACGCCAGCCAAGATCGCCGCCATCCAGCGCCTCGGGCGCGCTGGAGTTGCTGACCGCCAGGGTGGCGAAACTCTTGCCGGCCTTCAATTCACCCTCGAGCTTGTCGGCCTTGGCCTTGGCTGCGGCGATCTGCTGGGCATTCGCGCCCTCCGGCAGCCCGACCAGGATGCGTGCCAGGTGCACCTCGCCCTGCTTGAACGCCGGGCTGGCGATGAGGTTGTTGATTTCGGCGTCGGAGACCTGCGCGCTGGACTGCATCACTTGCTGCTGCACCGCGCGCACCAGCAACTGGTCGCGCAACTGCTGGCGGTACGAGGCGTAATCCATGCCCTGCTGCTGCATGGCCGCCTGCATCTGCGGCACCGTCATCTTGTTCTGCTGGGCAATGTTCGCGACGGCTGCGTCGACCTGGGAGTCGGAAACCCGCACGCCGTTGTCGTGCGCCTTCTGCACCAGCAGTTCGTTGAGGATCAGGCGTTGCAAAACCTGTTTTTCCAGCACGTCCTTGGGCGGAAGGGGGCGGCCGGAGGCGGTCATCTGCTGGGTCACGGTGGCCATGGTCTGGTCGAGCTGGCTCTGCAGGATCACGCCATCGTTGACCACCGCAATGATCTGGTCGAGCGGCTGGATTTCATTCGATGGCGCGGATTGCGGTGCCAGCAGCGACGAGGGTTGCGCGCTGGTCGGAGGTGGGGCGTTGGGGCTCAGGAGTTGCGCAAACGCGGGCAGCGTGAACGCGCAAGCGGCAAGCATCAGGGCCAGGCTTGCAAAGCGGGGTCGGATCATCGTGGTCATGGGCAGGATTGGGAAAGTGGCGGCGTCCCGGACCGTCATGGTCCGGAAAAGCCGATGGGTTGGACAGCGCCGGGCGCCGGAAAGTTGTATGGAGATGTTGCGTGGCGGGTCGAGACCCGCCCTGCGCAGGGCGGGGCTTGGCCCGCCGTCACGCAGGCCAAGTTGGCCGGTATCGTCGGTTATTGATAGCCAAGGATAGCATTTTGCAGGAACGTGCCGGTGTGCTGGCCGTAGGATCCGAGGCCGGTGAACTGGATCTCGAACATGATGGCGTTGTTGGAGTCGCCCTTGACGTCATACACGTAATGGCGCGACAGCACGCTTATCGCCATGCAGCAACTGTTCCACTGGACGCCGGCGAAGGCGTCGATGGTTTGTTTCTGGCTCATCGAATAGGTGTAGCCGCCCACCAGTTTCCAGGCTGCGCCGACCGGAACCTCGGCCGATACGTTTGCCTGCTCCAGCAGCCCGCGCCGGAAACGGTAGTCGAGGTTGACGATGCCGTCTCCCCACAGCCGCCGTTGCAAGCCGACCATCGAGGCATCGGTTTCGTTGGTGTTGGGATTCCACTCCTGCGAGGAAGTCAGGCGCCAGTTGTCGCTCAGGCTTACCGTGAGGTTGGCGACGTAGTCGGATCCGGAATAATTGAGCACTTTTCCGCCGGGAGTCAGCGTTACCTTCTCCGGCGTGAAATAGCGGATCTGGCCGATGCTGGCGGAAAGCTTCTCCACGCCGTCCTGGTTCAGGAACCGCGTGGTGAGCGCCAACGACAAGTTGTTGGCGTTCATCTGGCGATCGGCGCCCGAGAAGCTGTTGGTGGTGAACAGTTGCCAGAAGTCGAACGTGAGCGGCTGGGTATCGAACAGCGGCAGATCGTTCTGGTTGCGGTACGGAACGTACAGGTAGTACAGCCGCGGCTCCAGGGTCTGGGTGTAGTCCTGCCCGAACAGGTGCACGTCGCGTTCAAAGATCAGACCGGCGTCCGTGTCGAAGATCGGCGTGGTGCGCGTCGGGTGGGCCGGGTCGCCGGGCGCGACCGGTTGCGGCAGGTCATACGCGGTGTAGCGCACGCCGAGTTCGGGACGCAGGAACCACGCGGCGCCTTGAAGTGGCCATGCTATGAATGGATACAGGTCGAAGCGTTCGCCACCGATCTTTTCCGGTTGCACGAAACGCACCGCCTCGGCATTGACGCCCCATTCCGGTCCACCCGGGCCGCCGATGGGCTGGTCGGCGTTGAAGAACAGGCGTGGCAACCGTCGGTAGGGCGCGGCGGTGTCCGGGAGGCCGGGACTCGTGATCTGATACGTGTCGACACCAATCCCGGCGTTCCACCAGTTGCCGGAACCGGTGACATACGAGGACGAGCCGAGCAACGTCACCAGCGCGCTGGTGTTGTTGAGGCCGAAATCCTGGAAGTACGACTTGTCGGTGACCCTCGCAACGGAGGTGTTCCATTGCAGGTTGAACGGCAGCGTCGTCTGGTTGGAGAAGGTGAGGTAGCCGCGGTCGGTGCCCGTCTGCTTGTCGCGCGGCATGTAATCGAGGTTGAAGATGCCCTTGCTCGATGGCGTGAGATAGCGGAACTGGGTACCCAGCATCCCACCGAGATCCCCGTACCACATCGGCGTGAACGTGGCATCGTAGTTCGGCGCGATGTTCCAGTAGTAGGGAATCCCGAAGAAATATCCCGCACGGCCGCGCTTGCCGAATTCGGGGTATAGGAACCCGCTCTGGCGTTGGTGGTCGATTGGAAAGCTCATGTAGGGCAGCCACAGGAACGGCACGCCTTTCACCCGCATCGTCACGTCGTGGGCGTAACCGCGGCCCTTGTTCTCGTCCATCGTCATCGTCTTGGCCTGGATCGACCATAGCCGGTGGTCGATGTCGCAGGTCGAATAGGTAACCTCGTGGAATTTGCCGCGATTCTGGTCCAGCACGATGGCTTGCGCCGCGGTGCCGTTGCCGCGCGAGGTCAGCAACTGGTATTGCACGTGGTCGGCGACCCCGTGCTCAGGCTCGGTGGTGCCCTTCATGCTGTTCGCCGACAGCAGCATGTCGCGCTCCTGGTAGCGGACATTGCCTTCGGCGTCGTAGGCGGTGGTATCGGCGTTGTAGGTGAGGCTGTTGGCACGCAGCAACTGATCGAGGCGTTGCAGCGAGGCGTTGCCGGTCAGATGGTAAATGTTGCTGTCGGGACTGCTGAAGCGATCGCCGTACACCTGCGCGGGGCTGGCCTCGCGGTTGCCCTCGGTCGGCAGGCCCGGGACGTAGAAATTCAGCAGGTCGTTTTTCTTGCACAGCGCGAAGTTGTTCTTGACCACCGGACACACGAACGCGCCGAGCGGGCAGACGTGGGCGCCGGTCTGGGCCAGCGCCATGCCGGGTGCGGCCGCCAACGTGATCGCGAAAGCCAGAGCACGCGGTGTCAGCGGCGTGGTTCGGCGCGTCACGGGGCTTCCTCGGAAAAATGATCCGCGTACGCTAGCAGAACGACGTTCTCCCGGTGAACGCGTCGTCGAGTCGTTCAGGCTGCCTTGGCTGTGGCGAGCGGTGCACAGCGCGCGTCCAGCCAGGCCCGGTCGGCCGCGTCTTCCAGCAGCGGCGCGAG
>JBOHYT010000073.1:0-2581 GCA_050738055.1 Rhodanobacteraceae bacterium | reverse complement strand
TGATCCCCGCGGTAGTCATGGCAGGTCTGCTGGCGGTTGCCGGCACGGCCTTGGCGCAGCAGTCACAGACGGCTGCGGAACCTTCCACCGCGACGGCAACGTCTCGCGATACGCCACCGCTGACGCGCTTGCCGGACTGGGCGGTGCCGCAGTCCTACGAGCTCGCGATCAAGAGCGATCCGGATAAGTCCGACTACACCGGCACGGTCACGATCGCGGTCGACCTCAAGAAGGCATCCAGTTATCTGTGGCTGCACGGCAAGGATCTGAAAGTCTCGAAGGTCACGATCACCGATGCCCACGGACACGAGCACGCCGGCAAGTACGACGGCGCGGTGTCGAAGGAGGCCGAACAGGCGGGCGTTGCGCGCGTTGATTTCGGCAGCACCCTCCAGCCGCAGAAGCTGAAACTGAAATTCGTATTCACGGCGCCCTACAACCAGACCCTGCAGGGTTACTACAAGGTCGTGTTCGCCGGCAACGCGTATTTGCAGACGCAAATGGAGCCGATCAGCGCGCGCCTGGCGTTCCCCTGCTTCGACGAGCCGGGCTTCAAGGCGCCGCTGACGCTCATCCTCACCATTCCCGATGCCGACAAGGCGGTGGCAAATGCCGCCGAGGCCAGCGAAAAGCCGGCGACCGCGGGCTGGAAAACCGTCACGTTCCAAAAGACCAAACCGCTGCCGACCTATCTGTATGCGTGGCTGGTCGGCCCGTGGGACATCGTGCAGGGCCCAACGATTCCCGCGACGAAGTGGCGCTCGACCCCGGTGCCGTTGCGCGGCATCGCGACCAAGGGCAACGGTCCGAAGCTGAAGCGGGCGCTGGCGATGGCGCCTGCCATCATCGAGCACGAAGAGGATTACTACGGCTTCGGTTATCCATTCGGCAAACTCGATCTTGCCGCGCTACCGGACTTCTCCGCCGGCGCGATGGAGAACGCCGGCCTCATCACCTACCGCGATTTCCTGCTGCAACTGGAGCCGAATGCCGCGCCGAGCCAGGTGCGCAGCGTGTTCAACGTCGAGGCGCACGAGATGGCGCACCAGTGGACCGGCGACACGGTCACCCTGGAATGGTGGAACGACATCTGGTTGAACGAGGCCTTCGCCACCTGGATGCAGCAGAAGGTCGAGGGGGAAATTCATCCCGACTGGCATGCTCATCTTGGCCGCATCGCGGGCGGCTTGGGTGCGATGCACAACGACAGCCTGGTCAGTGCGCGCATGATCCGGCAACCGATCACCGGCAACGGCGACATCGAAACCGCATTCGACGGCATCACCTACCAGAAGGGTGCGGACGTGATCGGCATGTTCGAGAACTTCGTGGGCCCGAAGGTATTCCAGCAAGGCATGCGCGCCTACATCAAGGCACACGCGTTCGGCAATGCCGATGCCGATGACCTGGTGAGCGCCATCGCCACCGCCGCAGGCAAGGGCGAGCAGTTCAAGAAGGCGTTCAAGAGTTTCCTGAACCAGAACGGTGTGCCGCTGGTTGCGACGAAGCTCGATTGCAAATCCACGGGCGGTGCGACGCTGGACGTTTCGCAGAGTCGTTATTTGCCGCTCGGCTCGACCGGCGATCCGGACCGGCTGTGGGGCATTCCGCTGTGCGTGCGCTTCCCGGGTGGCGTGCAATGCCAGATGCTCGCCGAAAAGACCGGCGTGATGAAGGTTCCGGGCGGGCACTGCCCGGCCTGGTACATGCCCAACGCCAATGGGGATGGCTATTACCGTTTCGAGATGGCCAAGGCCGATCGCGCGGCGCTCAACAAGGTGATCGCGCAACGCGACGACGGCGAGCAACTGGTGTACGCCGATTCGACCGGCGCGGCGTTCCAGCGTGGCGACCTGGATGCCGACGAAGTGTTGGCGGCCATGCGCGAACTCGCGCCTTCGAACGTGCGCCAGGTTGCCCTCGCGCCGCTCGATACCGTCGGATGGATCTACGACGACGAGGCGCAAACCGACGCGCAGAAAACCGTGGTGCGCAATGCGGTGGAACAAGCCTACCTGCCGCGGCTGCAGGCGCTCGGCTACCACTGGCGCAAGGGCGAATCGGCCGACGACGCGCTGATGCGAAGCGAACTGGCGAGCGAGTTGGGGCTGGAATTCAAGGTCCCGCCGGTGCGTGCGGCCCTGCTGAAGCAGGGTGAGGCGGCATTGCAGCCCGCCAAGGATGGCCTGCCCGACCTCGGAGCCGCGAACCCCGATCTGCTGCGCACCGCGCTGTCGGTGGCGGTGGAGGAGAAGGGCAAACCGGCGGTCGATGAGTTGATCTCGGCGATCCCGAAAACCACCGATCCGGTCAAGCGCAACGCCATGCTCGGTGCACTCAGCCACGCGCAGGGAGCCGAAGCCGATGTCGCACGCGACTTCGCCCTGAGCAAGCAGGTCAAGGTCGGCGAGATGGGGATGATCTTGCGCGGCGGTCGCGATACCCCGGCGCAACGCGCCAGCCTGTGGAACTGGTTCACCGGTCATTATCAGCAGATCGTGGACCGCACCGGAGTGTTCTCCGGCGGCTACCTGCCGTTTCTCGCGGCCGGCGGCAGTTGCTCCGATGCCGAGGCGCAGCG
>JBOHYT010000072.1:0-14538 GCA_050738055.1 Rhodanobacteraceae bacterium | reverse complement strand
CAAAATGAAGCTGGGGCTCGTTCTTCGGTCGCCACGCAGGTTGAGAGCTGATGACACGAAACCGAGTCACACCAACGGCTCCGAGCCGACGGTAGGCTGGCTTGCTGAGATACAACGCCAATCAGGAAATTTGATTGCGATCATCCCTGATCGCCGCAGCAACATTCAACTTGCGAGAGTTACCACCGCGCGGTCGTACAGACCAGAACGACCATCCATGGCCGGCTTTCCACAACAGCGGCTTCGAGCGTGGCGTACAGGGGAAAAGCCGGTGCGAGACTTGTATCCCGAAATCGAGCCTTATCGCGCGGAACGTTTTCCGGTCAGCGACCGGCATATCTTGCATGTCGAGGAATGCGGCAATCCCGATGGTCTGCCGGTGGTATTCCTGCACGGCGGCCCCGGTGCCGGTCTGTCGGATTACCACCGCCGTTTCTTCGATCCGAAGCGTTGGCGCGTGGTGTTGTTCGACCAGCGCGGCGCGGGCCAATCCACTCCGTTCGCCGACCTCGAAGACAATACCACGCAGGATCTCGTCGCCGACATCGAGCGCATCCGCGAACACCTCGGCATCGAACGTTGGGTGGCATTCGGCGGTTCGTGGGGGTCCACGCTGGCGCTGAAGTATGCCCAAGCCCATCCCGACCGCGCGCTCGCGCTGGTGCTGCGCGGCATTTTCCTCGGTCGGCCGGAGGAAATCCGCTGGTTCTACGAGGAAGGCGGCGCCTCAAGGATCCTGCCCGACAAGTGGCAGCGCTACGCGGCCGCGATTCCGCCCGGCGAGCGCGGGCGGATGCTGGACGCGTACTGGAAGCGGCTGGTTTCAGACGACAAGGAGACCCAGGTTGCCGCGGCCCGTGCATGGGGGGCGTGGGAAGGCTCTGCGCTCACGCTGGTCGAGAGCCCCGAGACCGAGGCGGAATTTTCGGCGCCCGAAGTCGCGGTCAGTCTGGCGCGGATCGAAGCGCACTACTTCCGCAACCGGTGCTTCCTGGAACCCGACCAGTTGCTGCGCGACATCGGCAGGATCCGGCATATCCCGGCGGTCATCGTGCACGGCCGCTACGACATCATCTGTCCGGCGAAAAATGCCTTCGACCTGCACGATGCGTGGCCGGAAGCCGAATTCCACGTGGTGCTGTCCGGACACGCGGCTTCGGAACCCGCGATCGTCGACAAGCTCATCGAGGCGACCGACCGTTTTGCCGACCGCTTCGCCTGATCACGCTGCCGCGCGCAAATCCTCGCTTACGGTTCCCCACCTCGCGATTTCTTCCTCGTGGGCGGCGTGGCGCCAGGTTTCGCCGAGCGCGGCGCGGTACCAGTCTTGCATCGATGGCAGCGCCAACAGACGTTTCGCATAGGCGTTCGCGGCGGCGTCCAGCGGTGGGGCGTAGGTCTGGATGCGAAACGCGACTGGCGCGTAGAACGCATCGGCAGCGGTGAAGGCATCGCCCGCGAGGAACGGGCCGCCGAAGCGCTGCAGGCCGTCGTTCCACAGTTCGTTCAAGCGCGTGAGGTCGCGTTGCAAGGCGGCATCCACGCGATGCAGCCTGACCCGGATCCCGCAGTTCATGCCGCATTGTTCGCGCAATGCCATGAAGCCCGAATGCATTTCGGCGGCCGCGCAGCGTGCAAACGCGCGTGTGGCCTTGTCGGAAGGCCACACGCCGGGGTGCGTCTCGGCGACATATTCGGCGATCGCGAGCGAATCCCACACCGTGATATCCCCGTCCACGAGGCACGGGACCTTGCCGCTGGGCGAGAATCCGGTAAACGCCGCGCCGTGGAACGGCATCAGCTTTTCCTCGAACGGGATGCCGAGTTCGTGCAGCAGCACCCAGGGACGCAGCGACCACGAGGAATAGTTCTTGTTGGCGATGTAGAGCGTGGGCATCACGTATTCTCCAACGGGGAAGCCGCGCATTCTACCGGCGGCGGCGCCTTGTGCAGGGCGCGCCGCCGACGCGGCTGGCATACTGGACTTTTCACCATCGTGACAGGAGCGTACCCATGCGCCTGCTTTCCACCCTCGCACTCGGCGCGTTTGTGCTGCCGGTCGCCGCGCAGGCCGCCGATCCGCATTCCTACGCACGGCCGCAGGACGTGCTCATCAAGCACGTCGACCTGAAGCTCGATGTTGATTTCGCCCACCGGCAGCTCGACGGCGTTGCGACGCTGACGCTGGACTGGAAGAGCCCCGATGCGCAGGAACTGGTGCTGGACACCCGCGCACTGGAGATCGCCTCGGTCGTAGCGCTGGATGCGCAGGGCCACGCACACACGTTGCCGTTCAAGCTGGCCGAGCCGGTCAAGGCGATGGGCTCGAAGCTCACGATCGAGGCGCCGACGCACCCGCACGCGGTGCGGATCGCCTACACCACATCGCCCGACGCGAGCGGGCTGCAGTGGCTCGATCCGGCGCAAACCGCGGACAAGACGGCGCCGTTCCTGTTCTCGCAATCCGAATCCGTGCACGCGCGCTCGTGGATTCCGCTGCAGGATTCGCCGTTCGTGCGTTTCACCTGGAAAGCGCACGTGACCGCGCCGAAGGACTTGCGGGTGGCGATGAGCGCGCCGAACGACCCGAAGCATCCGCTGGATGGTTCGTTCGGCTTCAGCCAGACCCATCCGGTGCCCTCCTACCTGATGGCGATTGCGGTCGGGGATCTCAGTGTTCGCGAAACCGGACCGCGTTCGGCGGTGTACGCCGAGCCGTCGGTGGTCGACAAGGCTGCACACGAATTCGAAGACACCGAGAAGATGATCCAGACCGCCGAGACGTTGTACGGTCCGTACCGCTGGGGCCGCTACGACCTGCTGGTCCTGCCGCCCTCGTTCCCGTATGGCGGCATGGAAAATCCCAACATGACGTTCGCGACGCCGACCGTGCTGGTCGGCGACAAGAGCTTGGTGTCGCTGGTCGCGCACGAGCTTGCGCATTCCTGGTCCGGCAATCTCGTCACCGCCGCGTCGTGGCGTGACATCTGGTTGAATGAAGGCGTCACCACCTACGTGCAGGGCCGGATCACCGAAGCGCTGTACGGCAAGCGGCAGGCGACCGAGGAAACCCTGCTGGCGGTCCGCAACCTTGAGAAGAACATCGGCAAGATGCCGGAGAACGCGCAGCGGCTCGCGCCGGAACCGCGCAACCTCGACGCCGATGACGAGCTTTCCGACGTCGCCTACGACAAGGGGTCGTGGTTCATGCGCACGCTGGAGCAGAAGTTCGGGCGCCGCGATTTCGATGAATACCTCAAGGGGTATTTCAACCACTTCGCTTGGCACAGCATCACCACCGAACAGATGCTGGCCTACCTGAAATCCAACCTGATCGAGAAAACTCCCGGGAGGATGGGCTGGGACGACGTTCGCGAATGGGTGTATGGCACCGGTATTCCGAAGGACGCACCGATCCCCGATTCGCCGCGCTTTGATGCAATCGACCGTGAGCGCGGCGCGTTCCTCGAGCGCAAGCTCGAAGCCGACAAGCTGGATGCCGGGAGCTGGAACACCCAGGAATGGATGTATTTCCTCGACCGGCTGCCCGATGCGCCGCCGCTCGACCGGATGCAGGCGCTGGATGTCGCCTGGCGCCTTACCGGCACGCCCAACGCCGAGATCGGCATGCGCTGGTACGTGCACGCGATTGCGGCAGGCGACAAGGCCGCGTGGCCGGCGGCCGCGGAACACGCGACGCGGATCGGACGGCTGTACCTGACGATGCCGATCTACAAGGCCCTCGTGCGCACGCCGGACGGCTTCGCCTTTGCCGAACAGGTGTTCGCGAAGGCGAAGGACGGCTACCACCCGCTGACGAGGATGGCGGTGGAACGGTTGTTCGAACGCACCCGCGCGGAACAGGACAAGGTCAAGCAGGCAAGCGCGCAGCAGGGCTGACCCTCGATGTCGGAGCATCCCGGCCGCAACGTGATTCTCGCGAGGGTCGCGTACCGCCTGAAGATCCTCGGCGCGATCCTGATCGCGCTGGCGGTGATCGGGCTGGCCGTGTACCTGATCGTGCCGCGCTGGCTGCTGGATGGCGCGATCGCCTGGCAAACCTGGCGCGACGGCCTGCACGAAAAGTCGTTGCAGGTCGGCGACACCCGCTGGGTGTACGTCGAGGGGGGCAAGCAGAACGGTCCGCCGCTGGTGCTGGTGCACGGCTATGGCGGCTCCTACGCCGACTGGCTGCTGACCGCGCGTTACCTCACGCCCAACTTCCACGTGATCATCCCGGACCTGCCGGGATGGGGTGCATCGACCCGGATTTCGGGCGCCGATTACGGCTACCCGGCGCAGGTGAACCGGCTGCACGCGTTCGTGAAGGCGTCGCAACTCGGCCAGATCGCGCTGGCCGGCCATTCGATGGGCGGTGCGATCGCAGGCCTGTACGCCGCGAAGTACCCGAAGGACGTGGCCGCGCTGATCCTCATCGACTCGGCCGGCGTCCGGTTCAAACAGAACGCGTTCGTGCGCGAACTGGAAAGTGGCAAGAGCCCGTGGGACATCAACAACCGCAAGCAGTTCGAGCATCTGGAGCACATGCTGTTTGCCAAGCCGCCGTCGCTGCCGCCGCGCATCCAGGACGTATTCGTCGAGCGCTCGAAGAACAACCGCGCCTTCGATGACAAGGTGATGCGCGAGATCACGTCTCCCGACGAGCGCTACGCGCTCGAGCCGAAACTTCCCGACATCACCGCACCCACACTCGCGATCTGGTGCATCAACGATGAGATCATCGACGTGTCCGCGCTCGACGCGATTCGCAAGGGCCTGACCCATTCGCCGAACATCGGGGTCACCGAACTCACCGGCTGCGGACACATGTCGATCATGGAAAAGCCGCGCGAGGTCGCGCACGCGATCACCCATTTCGTGTTGCTGCCGTGACCACGACGCGTTCCCTGTCTCCGCGCTCGGGAACCCGCGCGCCTGGGGAATGTCTCTGCAGCATGGTTCGCGTCGTCGCCGGCATCGTCCTGTGGTTCTGCTGCAGCCTCGCGCTGGCGCAGGTGCCGGCGCCGGCTTCGACCGCCGCCGCGCAGCCGGCTGCGGCTTCCTCGATCACCACCCTGCAGGCGATCAACGTCACCGGCGTGGTGCCCGGCCCGGGGCTTTGGAAAGTGAGCCACGGCGCGCACGTGATGTGGATCCTCGGCGTGGTCCCGACGCTTCCGGCCGACATCGAGTGGCGTCCCACCCAGGTCGATCAGGCGATCGCGGGTTCGCAAACCGTGCTGGAAGCGCCCGGCGTCAAGTTGAAGCTCGATACCAACTGGTTCGGCAAGCTGTTCCTGCTGCTGCCCGTCTATCACGCCAAGCGCAATCCCGACGGCAAGACGCTGAAGGAGGTGTTGCCGCCGGCGATGGTCGCGCGCTGGGAAGCCGCGAAACAACGCTATTTCGGCAACGACCGCGGCATCGAACGCTACCGGCCGATCCTCGCCGCGGCCAAGCTGCTGAAGCAGGCACTGAAGGCGAACGGCCTGCGCGGGAACGGCGCGGTCGATGACACCGTTGCCGCGCTGGCCAAACAGCACGGCGTGAAAGTCGTGAAGCCGGAAACCACGCTGGAAATCCGTGATCCGCGCAAGGCCGTCAAGGCGTTCGCGGCGCAAGGCCCCGACGGCATCGCCTGCCTCGGTCTGGTGCTGGACGTGGTCGATCGTCAACTTCCGGATTTCCGCGCGCGCGCCAATGCGTGGGCCACCGGTGACATCGCGACGCTGCGGCAAGTCCCCGAAAGCCCGTATCGCGACGCCTGCAAATCGGCGATCACCGGCGCCGGGTTTGCCAAATCGCTCGGCATCGACAACCTGCCCGCGCGGATCGAAGGCACCTGGCTCGCCGCTGCGGACACCGCACTCGCCGCCGACGCGCAAAGCTTTGCGGTGTTGCCGATGCACGACCTGCTGGACGCCGACGGCTATCTCGCCGCACTGCGGGCACGCGGCTACACCGTCACCGAACCGGATGCAGAACCCGCGGACGATGCCGATGGAGCCGCCAGCGCCGCGCCGACGTCCAGTGTTGCTCCGGCATCATCAAGTTTTGCTTCGCCCGCGGCCGCCACCTCGGTGCATTGACTTGATGCGTCCAGAGCGAAGCTCCTCCACCACGGATCGACACGGATGTCACGGATCAAGCGTCTGAATCCGTGTCTCATCCGTGGCCAAATGCTTCGTCATGACCAACGACACCACGCACTTCAAGGATCATTTCTCCGGCCATGCCGGCCTGTATGCGAAGGCGCGGCCGCACTATCCGGATGTCCTGTTCGCGTGGATCGCGCAGACCGCACCCGCGCGCGGGTTGTGCTGGGATGCCGGTTGCGGGAACGGCCAGGCCAGCGTCGCGCTGGCGCGGCATTTCGAGAGGGTGGTCGCGACCGATCCCAGTGGGCAGCAGTTGGGCAACGCCGAAGCGCGGCCGAACGTCGAATACCGCTGCGAACGCGCCGAAAACGCGACGCTCGCGGACCATTCGGCCGATGTGGTGACCGTGGCGCAGGCGCTGCACTGGTTCGACCTGCCGGCTTTCGTCACCGAGGTCCGGCGCGTGGCGAAACCCGACGCATTGTTTGCCGCGTGGTGCTACGCGGGCTTTCGCGTTACGCCGGCCGTGGATGCGGTGGTCGGGTACCTGTACGACGACATCCTCGGCAACTATTGGACGCCGGAACGGCGGCTGGTCGATGAAGGCTACGCCTCGCTCGCACTGCCATTCGTCGCGATCGGGGCCCCAGCGTTCGAGATGCGCTGCGATTGGAACCTCGCGCATTGGCTCGCGTACCTGCGGTCGTGGTCGGCGGCGCAACGTTACCTCAAGCTGACCGGCTGCGACGCGGTCACCGCGATCACCGATGAATTGATCGCGGCTTGGGGGGATCCGGAAGAAAGCCGTGCCGTGCGCTGGACGCTCGCGATCCGCGCGGGGCGGCTCGCGTAAGGCGGATCCCGTAGGGCGGGTCTCGACCCGCCATTGCACCTGCCCGTGCGGGCGGGCATAGCGCAGGCCGAAACCAAACGGCGGGTCCAGACCCGCCCTACGCGAGGTTGAAAAACGCACAGGCGTTGGCGGTGGTTTGCACGGCGATTGCATCCGCGGCCTCGCCGCGCAATCCGGCGACGACGTCGCAGATGTGCGCGAGGTACATCGGTTCGTTGCGGCGGTCTGCAGGCGGCGGCCGGATGTCGCGCGGCAGGAGATAGGGCGCGTCGGTTTCCAGCAACAGGCGCTCGGTCGGAATCTCGCGCACCAGTTCGCGCAGATGCATGCCGCGGCGTTCGTCGCAGATCCATCCGGTGATCCCGATGTGGCAATCGAGGTCGAGGTAGTCGTAAAGTGCACGCCGGTCGTCGGTGAAGCAGTGCACGACGGCGGCGGGCACACGGTCGCGCGCGGATTTGAGCAGCGCGAAAAAGTCGTCATGGGCGTCGCGCTGGTGCAGGAATACCGGCTTGCCGAGGTCGACCGCGATCGCGAGCTGCTTCTCGAACGCCGCGCGCTGCGCCGGGCGTGGCGACAGGTCGCGGAAGTAGTCGAGCCCCGTTTCGCCGACCGCGACCACTTCCGGATTGCGCACAAGCTCGCGCAGCAACGAATCGGTATCCGCACCGTAATCGCCCGCGTGGTGCGGGTGCACGCCGGAGGTTGCGTGCAGCGTGCGCGGGTGTTCGCGCGCGAGTTCCAGCGCATGTTCGCTGCCCGCGCGCGAGGCTCCGGTGACGACCATCCGCTCGACGCCGGCGTCGCGCGCCCGTTCCAGCACCGCGTCGAAATCCCGGCGGAACGATTCGTGGGTCAGGTTGGCGCCGATGTCGATGAGGGGCATGACGGAAATCGGGAGACGGGAGACGGGAGACGGGAATCGGGAATCGGGAGTCGGGAGACGGGAGACGGGAGACGGGAAACGGGAATCGGGAATCGGGAGACGGGAAACGGGAAACGGGAATCGGGAGACGGGAGTCGGGAGTCGGGAGACGGGAAACGGGAATCGGGAGTCGGGAGTCGGGAGTCGGGAAACGGGAGACGGGAAGCGGGAGACGGGAGACGGGAAACGGGAGACGGGAAGCGGGAATGAGGAATCGTAACAAAGCGCGGGCTCCATTGGCGGCGCGCTGCGCGAGAGGGCTGGCGAGCGTGCGACACGTACAATTTGGTGGATGGACGCCGCGGAATTCCCGATCATCCCGCTGTTGCCGCGCATCCGTGCGAGCCTGCGCGAATATCCGCGGCTGGTGCTGGAGGCACCACCGGGCGCGGGCAAGACCACCCAAGTGCCTCCGGCGTTGCTGGACGAGCCTTGGCTTGCGGGCAGGAGGATCGTGATGCTGGAACCGCGCAGGATCGCGGCGCGCGCCGCGGCGGAGTTCATGGCCGCGCAGCGTGGCGAAGCGCCCGGCCGCACGGTCGGCTATCGCATCCGGTTCGAATCGCGGGTATCGGACACGACGCGGATCCTCGTGGTGACCGAGGGCATCCTGACGCGGATGCTGCAGGACGATCCGGAAATGCCGGAGGTCGGCGCGATCCTGTTCGACGAATTCCACGAGCGACATCTCGCGGGCGACCTCGGCGCGGCGCTGGCGCTGGACGTGCAGGCGTCGCTGCGGCCCGATCTGAGACTGGTCGTGATGTCGGCAACCCTGGATGGCGCGCGCGTCGCGGCGTGGTTCGACGCCGCGGTGGTGCGCAGCGAAGGGCGGGCATTCCCGGTGCGGATCGAATACCCACCCGCGCGGCGCGAGGAAACGATGGAATCGCGCGTGCGTCGCGCGGTGCAACAGTCGCTCGCGGAGACCGACGGCGACGTGCTGGTGTTCCTGCCGGGGCGGCGCGAGATCGCGCAGGCGCAAAGGATGCTGACTGACCTGCTCCCCTCTCCCCCCGGGAGAGGCGGCGCGTCGCGCCGCGCGCGCAGCGCGGGGGGTGAGGGTACGGCGATGCGAGGGGGCCTGCGCGAGTGCGCACCCTCATCCGCCCCTTCGGGGCACCTTCTCCCGGAAAGAGAAGGAAAAATCGAAATCCTGCCGTTGCACGGCGAGCTTACGCTGGTCGAACAGCAGGCCACGCTGGCGCCCCCGGAACCCGGTAGTCGGCGCGTGATCCTCGCGACCAACGTCGCCGAGTCGAGCATCACGGTGCCAGGCGTGCGCGCGATCGTGGACACGGGTCTCGTGCGCGAGCCGCACTTCGATCCGAACTCCGGTTTCACGCGGCTCGCGACCGTGAACATCTCGCAGGCCTCGGCTGATCAGCGCGCCGGACGTGCCGGGCGAATCGCGCCCGGCGTCGCGTACCGCCTGTGGCCGGAAAGCCGGCGGCTCGATGCCGCACGCACGCCGGAGATCGAGCAAGTCGAGTTGTCCGGGCTCGCGCTGGAACTCGCCGCGTGGGGCGTCGGCGAAGACGCGGTACAGGCGCTCGAATGGCTCGATGTGCCGACGGCGGGCATGCTCGCACAGGCCCGCGGGTTGCTGCGGCGTCTCGGCGCGATCGACGACGAATTGCACATCACGGCGCTTGGACGCGAAATGCTGCGGCTCGGCGCGAACCCGCGCATGGCCGCGGCCGTGCTTCGCGCACCGGAGACGGGGCACGCGTTGATGTCGGATCTGCTGGCGTTGCTGGAATCGCGTTCACCGCTGCGCGGCGAATTCAACGATGACCTGCGCGCCCGCGTCGAGACCCTGCACCGTTGGCGTGACGGCGGCGCGCGGGTGGTCCGCCATGCGGACACGGCTGCATTGGCGGCGATCGAGCAGGCCGCGCGCGGCTGGCGCAAGCGGCTCGGCGTGCGCCATGGCGCCAGTGGTACCCCGGACGCATCGACCATCGGCAACCTGATGCTGCACGCGTTTCCCGATCGCGCCGCCCGGCAGGACGACAAGGATCCACGCCGCTATCTGCTCGCCAACGGCCGCGGCGTGCGGTTGCACGAAGCCTCGGTGCTGTTCGGGGAACCTTGGCTGGTCGTCGTCGAAGCGCGTTTCGATGCGCGCGACAGCCTGGTGCTGACCGCGGCGCCGTTCGATCCCGCGCTGTTGCAACGCGATTATCCGCAGCGCATCGTGCGCGAACGCGTGGTGCGGCAGAACGCGAACGGTGCCGTCGAAGCGTTTGCGGTGGAGCGCTTCGATGCCATCACGCTGTCGCAACGGGCGGTGCCTGTCGAACCTGACGACGCGCTGCCCGCGCTGCTGGCGACGATCCGCGCGCGTGGCCTCGATGCGCTGCCCTGGAGCGATGCGATGCAGCGCTTGCGGGCGCGGATCCTGTGGCTGCGGAGCGTGCTGCCGGGTGCCGGTCTGCCCGATGTCTCCGACCACGCCTTGCTGGATTCGCTGGAGACCTGGCTCGCGCCTGCGTTGCACGGCAAGCGAAAGCTGGACGCGTTGTCGCCAGCCGAGTTGTCCGATGCGCTGGCTGCGCTGCTCGATTACCGCCAGCGCAAGCTGCTCGACGAGGCCGCGCCGGACGCGATCACGGTACCGAGCGGGCGCACGCTCAAACTCGATTACGCGAGCCCTCAGGCAACCGACGCGTCCCCTCTCCCACCGGGAGAGGATGGCCGAAGGCCGGATGAGGGTGCGCACTCGCGCAACGCCGCATCGAGCGACGCCGTACCCTCACCCCCCGCGCTACGCGCGCGGCGCGACGCGCCGCCTCTCCCGGAGGGAGACGGGAGGAGGGCCGCCTCACCGGTGCTCTCCGTGAAACTTCAGGAACTGTTCGGCCTCGCCGAAACCCCGCGGGTCGCGAACGGCCGCGTGCCGGTGACGTTGCACCTCTTGTCGCCCGCCGGCCGCCCAATCCAGGTGACACAGGATCTGCGCGGTTTCTGGGAACGCACCTACGCCGAGGTGAAGCGGGAATTGAAGGGACGCTATCCGCGGCATCCATGGCCCGACGATCCGTGGTCGGCAACGCCGACTCATCGTGCCAAACGGCGATCGTGAAACGCCGACGGCCGAAGCCTTGTCCACGGATCAATCCGGATGGTCTTGACCCGTGCATATCCGCGTCAAAGGGCTCCGGCGGCACGAAGCAGAAGCCTTGACCACGGATCAACACGGATGAACACGGATGAGCTTGATCCGTGTATATCCGTGCAAATCCGTGGTAAAGGCTCTGCGCTTCCCCAAGGAGAAGCGATGGCCACGGATCAAGGCCGATGGACGCGGATCAGGAGCAGAGCACTTCTTTGATCGGCTTTTATCCGTGTCAATCCGTGTCAAAAATGCTGTTCGGTGTTTTCGTTCGCAGCGAGAATGCTCGACGCGCGCCACGCGGCCATGCGGTGATCGCCGGACAGAAAATACGGCCAGGTCTCGAACGGCGTGGTGTCCTTCGGCTCGTCGCCGCGGTCGCCGGTCAGGAGGATTCCTCCGGGATGCGCCCGGCACCACGCGAGTGTCTGGTCGCGCGGGATCCATGGCAGCGGCCGGTGCAGTCGTCCGGTGTAGCCGAACAGGCCGTTGTGCCACGAGACGTACGCGATCGGGACATGCTCGCGGAACGCCTGCTTCACGAACGCCGCTTCGGGGCGGACGCTGAGCGCCGGCAGCAGGGCCAGCGCGCCTGCCAGCATCGCCGCCGAAACCAGCGCAGTGGCGGACAGTGCCAGCCCGCGCGGGTCGCGTCCCCATCGAATCCAGACACCGATCGCGACGATCAACGCCACCACCGCAAATGCGGCGATCGCGCGTCGCGGTGGATAGCCGTAGGGATACGCTGCCAGCCACGGCGCGGCGAGGATGCCGGCCGCGACTACCAACGCCAGCAGTCCGAACAACAGTGGTCGCAAACGCGCGCCCGGCCGCTGCAACAACCACGCGCCGGCCAGCGCCCAGGCGGGAAGCAGCGGCAGCAGGTAATGGATCTGCTTGCCGCTGATCGCACAGAACGCGACGAACGGCACTACCCACCAGCACCACAGGAAACGGCCGAAGCGCCCCCGCCATAGCCCCGCCCACGCGCCGCCCGGCGCGCGCAACGCCAACACCCACGGCAACAACAGCACCGGCACCAGCGGCAGGTACCACCACCACGGGCGCCGGTGCGCGAAACTGTGGGCGATGCGTCCCGTCACCTTGTCGACCAGCGGCTGCCAGTACGTCGGTCCCGCGTAGAGTGCCGCCGGTACCAACCAGGCGAGCAGGATCGCGATGCCGATCAGCAAGGCCGCCAGCAACGCGAGATACCAGCGCGTCTTGCGCGCGCGCGCGACCTCGCTCCACAGCGGTGCCAGCACCGCGACGGCGACGATGTGCAGCAGCATCACCGGTCCCTTGGCAAGGATGCCGAGCCCGATCATCGCGCCCAGCCAGCCGATCCCGCGCTTCCATTCGCCGGCATCCAGATCGAGCAATGCATGCAGCGCGCCCAGCACGGTGAGCGAGAGCAGCAGGTCGAACATGATCGCGGTGCTGAAAATCGTGAAACCGGCGCAGCCCGCCAACAACCACATTGCAGTATCGGCGCCGCGCGCATCCATGCCGAGTCGCGCGGCCAGCCGGCGCAAGGTCAGCAGCATGCCGAGCGCGATGATCAAGGCCTCGACGCGCGCGACCCAGGTGTGCACGCCGACGATTTCCCAACCGCCGGCGATCAGCCAGAACAGCAGCGGCGACTTGTCCGAATACCACACGCCTCCCACCGTCGGCACCAGCCACTGCCTGGAGTTGACCATCTCCCACGCGGCGGTGAGATAGCGGGTCTCGTCGACGGGGATCGGGGGAAAGAGGATGGCCAGCGGCAGCAGCAACGCACACCAGAGTGCGAGCCAACCCCAAGGCACCTGCGAGAGAGAATCGTCAGCGTTCATGTGGCGCGCAGCATAACGGCGTGCAGGTTGGATCTGGTCATCCCCCGGCGCCGCACGCCCACGTACGGTTTTCCGCACGTGCACCAAAACCCGAAAAGTGCCAACCGCTACTTGCGCGACTTCGCCGGTTCGCCCTTGTGGCCCAGATCAGCCAGCATGGTCGACAGATCCTCGGCGTGCTCCTCTTCCATCGCCAGGATTTCTTCCATCATCCGGCGCGTGGTCGGATCGCCGTCACCGATGTAGCGGATCATCTCGCTGTAACTCTCGATAGCGACGCGTTCGGCGACGAGGTCTTCCTTGATCATGTCCACCAGATCGTCGCCCTCGACGTACTCCGAATGGCTGCGCGTCAGCAGGCCCTCGGGCGAAAGATTCGGCGTACCCTCGAGTTGGGTGATGCGTTGCGAAATCTGGTCGGCGTGGCCCTGCTCTTCGTTGGCGTGTTCCAGGAATTCCGCGGCGATGCTCTTGGCATTGATGCCGGACGCCATGTAGTAGTGATACTTGTAGCGCAGCACGCAGACGATCTCGGTGGCCAACGCTTCGTTCAGCAGCTTGATCACCGCCTTGCGATCGGCCTTGTAACCCTCCGTGATCGCGCCCTGGTGAATGTGCTGGCGCGCGCGCTTGCGGATGGTCGTGATGTCGGTCAGAAACGGTTGGTTCTTCGTGGCCATGCCGGACTCCTTGGTGTCTTCGCTACGTATCGAGACAGTCTACCCCCAAGTTCGTGAAAGCCACCAACACATGGTTTCGATCGCATTCATTGATGCAGGCAATCAAGCCGGCCGGTAAACATTCCCCCCCTGCTCGCGGAATTCGGCCGCCTTCTCGGCCATGCCTTCGTCCAGCGCTGTGATCGCCTCGACGCCGTGTTCGCGCGCGTAGTCGCGCACGTCCTGGGTGATCTTCATCGAACAGAACTTGGGGCCGCACATGGAACAGAAGTGCGCGGTCTTTGCGGCATCTTTCGGCAGGGTCTCGTCGTGGAATTCCTTGGCCTTGTCGGGATCGAGGCCGAGGTTGAACTGGTCCTCCCAGCGGAACTCGAAGCGCGCCTTGGAAAGTGCATTGTCGCGCGCCTGCGCGCCCGGATGACCCTTGCCGAGGTCCGCCGCGTGCGCGGCGATCTTGTAGGCGACGATGCCTTCGCGCACGTCGTTCTTGTCGGGCAGGCCCAAGTGTTCCTTGGGCGTGACGTAGCAAAGCATCGCGGTGCCGTACCAGCCGATCATCGCGGCGCCGATCGCCGAGGTGATGTGGTCGTAGCCTGGTGCGATGTCGGTGGTGAGCGGTCCCAGGGTGTAGAACGGCGCCTCGTGGCAAGCCTTCAGCTGCTTGTCCATGTTGGCCTTGATCTTGTGCATCGGCACGTGGCCGGGGCCTTCGATCATCACCTGCACGCCGTGCTTCCACGCCACCTTGGTCAGCTCGCCCAGGGTGCGCAGCTCGGAGAACTGGGCCTCGTCGTTGGCGTCGGCGATCGAACCGGGCCGCAGGCCGTCGCCGAGCGAGAACGACACGTCGTAGGCGCGCATGATCTCGCAGATCTCGCGGAAGCGGGAGTAGAGGAAATTCTCCGCGTGATGCGCCAGGCACCACTTGGCCATGATCGAGCCGCCGCGCGAGACGATGCCGGTGACCCTCTTCGCAGTCAGCGGAATAAAGGGAAGTCGAACGCCGGCGTGGATGGTGAAGTAGTC
>JBOHYT010000071.1:0-3937 GCA_050738055.1 Rhodanobacteraceae bacterium | reverse complement strand
CTCAAACTCTTCTTCGATCTCACGGATGGAGATTTCCCTGAGCTTCTCGGCTAGCGATCTGGAAGGCGCCGTAACAGCTGCACCATAGATGCGGCCCCCAAAGCCGTAGGAGAGGTTGTAGCGAGCTAGAGCGGCCTCTAGGCGTGCCTTGTCCTTTGGCTTGTCCTCACTTGAGCGAGGCATGTCGCCATCCATGAACTCTTCTACAACTTTTCCGAGTATCGAAAGGCCCTTGCCCGGGTCGGAACGGCCTTCACGCACCAGCCATTCAGTGACCTTCGTAACGCAGCTGCCCTCAGGCACCTCTCCCGAGGCGCCCGCCTCGTAAAACAGCGCTTCGATAGTGCGGTGGTTGCGTATTTCGGCGATCGTGACCGCTTGTTTCGGTTGATCGTGACCGATGCTGTCAGTCGTTGTGCGGTGGGTTAGATGGTAACGGGTTCGGTCACGATGGGTCGTTCGGTTTGGGCTCGTCGGTCGGCTTTCGTCGCAGCGATTCGCCCTTGAGGGTGATGCGGTGGGAGCGATGCACGAGGCGATCGAGGATGGCGTCGGCGACGGCCGGATCGTTGAGCCACGCGTGCCAGTGGTCGATGGGCAGTTGGCTGGTGATCAGCGTGGACTTGCCAGTGCTGCGGTCGTCGATGACCTCGAACAGGTCGTGGCGCGCGGCTTGGTCGAGCGGTGTCATGCCCCAGTCGTCCAGGATCAGGACTTCGACGCGCGCCAGTTGCGCCAGCCCTCGCCCGAAGCTGCCGTCGGCATGCGCGATGCGCAAGGCTTCGGTCAGGCGCGGCACGCGTTGGTACAGGGCCCGGAAGCCTTGGCGGCAGGCTTGTTGGCCCAGCGCGCAGGCCAACCAGGTCTTGCCCACGCCGGTCGGGCCGGTGAGCAGGACGCTTTGGCCTTGCCGGATCCAGTCGCCGTTGGATAGCGTCGCAATCAGCCGTTTGTCGAGGCCGCGGTCGGAGCCATAGCGAACATCTTCAAGGCAAGCTTGGGCGTGCTTGAACTTGGCTGCTCGCAGCAGCCGTTCCAGCCGCTGACCATCGCGCCAGCTGCGTTCACGGTCCACCAGCAAGCCGAGCCGGTCTTCAAACGCCAGATCTTGGCAAGCCGGCAGCCGGCGTTGTTCTTCCAATGCGCAGGCCATGCCTTCCAACTTCAGCGCGCGCAACTGCTCCAGGGTGGGATGGGTCAACATACAATCTCCTTCAGTGGTTGGGGGTGGGGTCGAGGTAATACGCGGGGCCGCGCAGGTTGGCGTGATCGGGACTGATCCAGTCCTGCTGGGCTGCGGCGCCGGGTAACGGTTGCTGGTCCAGCCCGCCCTGCAAGATCGAGAGCACCGACTTGCGGGTACGTGATCCGATCGCGAGGGTTCGCTGGCAGGCGGCTTCCAGACGGGCATGGCCGTACTGCCGATCCAGCGACAGCAGGCCCAGGCAACTGCGATAGCCCATCTCCGGATGCGGCCGGCGGGTCAGCAGGTGGTCGACCAGTTGCCGCGTGGCCGGCCCGATGTCCGCGGCCCAGCGCAGGAACCGACCGGGACTCCATTCCAGATGGGCGCGGTGGGCCGCCGGCATGTGTTCGCCCACCGTGGTGTGGCTTCCGCGTGCATGCGAGCGGACATGGCTGGCCACACGCTGGCCCGCGTGCAGGATTTCCACGGTGGCATCGGTGATCCGTGCCTCGACCTGCTTGCGCACCAGCGCGTGCGGCACGCTGTAGTAGTGGCCGTCGACCTCGATGTGGTAATCGATGTTGACCCGGCACGGCTTGAACTGCGCCAGCTCGTAGGGCTGGGCCGGCAACGGTAGCAGCGCCGGTCGGTCGATCCGCTCGAACCAGCTGCGGCGGCTGCCCTCAAGCTTCTTGAAGGGTCGCGCATTCATCTCCGCCAGCAGCTCGGCAATCGCCTGGTTCAACGCGGCCAGCGTGAAGAAGCACTGATGGCGCAACCGCGCCAGGATCCAGCGCTCAACCACTTGTACGCCTGCCTCGGCCTTGGCCTTGTCCTGCGGGCGGCGTGGTCGCGCCGGCAGCATGGCCGTCCCGTAATGCCGCGCACATTCCTGCGCCGCGCGGTTGAGCCCGGGCTCATAGCGGTCCGGGTGCGCAATCAGGGCGCGCGGGTTGTCCGGCACCACCAGGGCCGGCACCCCACCGAAGAACGCCAGCGCTTGCGTCAGGCCACGCAGCCAGTCGATCTGCTTCTCGCCCTCGGTGGCGCAGGCGTAGGTGTAGTTCGACGCCCCCAGCACCGCCACGAAGATGTGTGCCCGCCGCAGCTCGCCCGTGTCGGGGTTGACGATGTCCACCGTCGGCCCGGCGTAATCGATGAACACCTTTTCGCCCGCCCGGTGCGTTTGGCGCATCGAGCGCCGCAGCGAAGCCGCGTAATCGTGGTGATGCTGGCAAAACTGCGTATAGCCGTAGGTCGCCCGTCCGGCGTTGGCTTCCCGGTATTCCTGCCACAGCAACTGCCGCGTCACGCCCTTGCGGCGCAACTCACGGTGCACCCACGCCAGGTCGATCGGGGCGCGTTCGCCGCGCACAGTCGCCGCCGGCAGGCATAGCCGCGCGACAATCTCGGCTTCGTCCAGCACCGACCACACCGGCCAGTCCAGCCCCGACGCCTCGGCGCGGGTCAGGTACTTGCTGACCACCCCCTTGGATAACCCCAGCGCTCGCGCAACCTGCTCGTGCGACAGCCGGCAATCCAGCTTCAATCGCAGACACTCTTTGATCTTGTGCATAGCCACTCGCGGTGTCGGCATCTTCTCCACCCAAAACCGGAGAGGATGCCGCGACGGTGAAGTTATGCACAACGACGCCAGCGTTTCGGTAAGCCGTGACCGCTCGTTTCGGTCACACCCCAGAATCGGTCACGATCAACCGAAATCGTCGGTCACGCCTTACCGAAATGAGCGGTCACACCTTACCGAAATCACCGGTCACGGTGGACCGGAATACGCACTGCTTGCGGTGCCCCGCGCCCAAAACAGTCCGACATCCGTGGAAACGACATGGCGATATCTGACGCACCCAAAGTTCGGCCGCGCCGTATTGCCATCCCCAAGAGAAAACGCGGCTACGACACAGACCGATTGCTATGGCGATTGCGCTTGGCGACGGCTTCGCACAGAGTGCTGCCGAGCTTTCTGATAGTCTGCGCATCGAGGTCGGGCAACATGGCCCTGTATAACTACTTGGCCTCGCATCCTCAGGTATTACGTCCGTCTCGCAGAGAAATCGAGTTCTTTTCACATTACTATGTCAGGGGCCTCGATTGGTACCGCGCCCACTTTCCGCTGAGGGTCACGAGCGCGCTCCTTGCGCACCTTGGCAAAGGCCGAAAGGTCATCAGTGGAGAATCCAGTCCGTTTTATCTGCCGCACCCGAAGGCAGCAGAGCGGATCGCGACGACGGTGCCGGGCGTTCGACTTATCGTCTTGCTACGTGAGCCGGTAGCGCGTGCATACTCACATTACATGCACGAGCTTCGCAACGGGCATGAGAACCTTTCTTTCGAAGAAGCGGTGGCAACCGAAGACCAGCGGGTTGCGGGAGAAATGGGACACATGCAAGCCGACCTTGGCTATCACAGCATTCGTTACTGCCGCCACGCATACGTACGCTTGGGAGAGTACATCGATCAGCTCAAGCCGTATCTCAAATTATTCAGCCGGGACCAAATTTTGGCAGTACGAAGTGAGGATCTGTTTATTCAGCCGCAAAACACGCTAGACCAAGTTACGGATTTTCTGGGATTGGGGCGGTGCGCAATAACCGGGTTCAAGAAAATGAACTCGCAGGCCTACGCCCCGCTTTCTGCTTCGAATCCACAGTTGGTTCGGAAACTTGAGGATCATTATCGGCCGTACAATACCGCCTTGTATGATGAGCTTGGGGTAGATTTCCACTGGTGGTC
>JBOHYT010000070.1:0-6579 GCA_050738055.1 Rhodanobacteraceae bacterium | reverse complement strand
CTGTCGCTTGCGGGCATCTTCTCGCTGCGGATGCTCGGCTTGTTCATGATCTATCCGGTGTTCGCGCCGTGGGCGCGGCACCTGCCGGACGCCACCGCCGTGAGCATCGGCCTGGCGCTCGGGGTGTACGGGCTGGCCCAGGCCCTTTTGCAGATCCCGTTCGGCTTCCTGTCCGACCGCATCGGCCGCAAGCGCGTGATTGCGGCGGGGCTGGTGCTGTTCGCGGTGGGCAGCGTGATCGCGGCGCTGTCGCCATCGATCTACGGAATCGTGCTGGGGCGCGTCCTGCAAGGTGCGGGCGCGGTGGGCTCGACCCTGCTGGCGTTGGCGGCCGACCTGACGCGCGAAGAACACCGCACCAAGGCCATGGCCGTCATCGGCATGACCATCGGCCTCGCCTTCGGTATCGCGGTGGTGCTGGGTCCGGTACTCAACGGCTGGATCGGCGTGCGCGGTATTTTCTGGTTGACGGCCGCGTTGGCGGGATTGGGCATCGTGGTCTTGTACGTGCTGGTGCCGCACCCGGCGACAACGGCCATCCATCGCGATGCCGAGCCCGTAGCCGCGTTGTTCGGCCGGGTGCTTGCCAACCGTGACCTGCGGCGCCTCGATCTCTCCATTTTCTGCCAGCACGCGATCCTGACGGCAACCTTCCTCACGGTTCCGTTCCTGCTCACGCACGCGGGCGTCGCCTTGCATCATCAGTGGTGGGTGTACCTGCCGGTGCTGGTCGTGTCGATCGTGTTGCTGGTACCGCTGGTGATCCTGGCCGAGCGTGGACGGATGAAGCCCGTGTTTCTCGGCTCGATTGCGTTGCTCGCGGCTGGCCAAGTGCTGTTTCCCTGGGGGCGAGCACACCTCGGTCTCATGGTGCTGGGGCTGCTGGCGTTTTTCACGGCGTTCAATGTGCTCGAGTCGATTCTGCCCTCGCTGGTGTCACGCCTCGCGCCGGCCGACGCCAAAGGCACCGCGATGGGCGTGTACTCGTCCTCGCAGTTCCTGGGCATTTTCGTGGGAGGCGCCTTGGGCGGATGGATCGACAGCCGCTGGGGCGTTGACGGCGTGGTGGCATTCTGCGTCGCCGTGGCGGTCCTGTGGTGGTCGTTCGCGTGGTCCATGCGCCCGCCGGCCCAGGTTTCCAGTCGGGTCCTGCGCGTGAGCGTGCAAGATGAATCCGAAGCCCGGCGATTGGAAGACAGGCTGCGACAGGTTCCCGGTGTGTTGGAGGCGGTCGTGGTACGCGGTGAAGGTGTGGCCTATGTGCGCGGCGAGCGGAGCCTGAGCCCACGCGCGCTCAACGCGGTGCTCGCTGACATCTGATCGCCATCCGGCCCCCGACCGTGCGGCTTATGGGTTCAACGGCTGCTGCGACGGAAGCGGTGGCATCAACAGTTTCAGCAGCGCAACCACTTTCATTTGCGTGGCGGGGTGGCCCTGCACGAAGGTTATGATTTGCAGGTACCGCTGCACCGAAAGATGGTTGCTGCGAATCGCAGCCTTGATTGCGTTGGCGGTCGCATGGTCCAGCTTGGCACGGTCGGCCGGGGTCGGCGCGTTGACGATGCCCGGTCGTGCAGCCCGCTTGATGTTGCCTGTGGCGATGATGGCATGCGCGAAATGGTCCAGCTCCGTGTCGGTCGGCGCAGGCCCGGCGTCGGCCCGGGCCGCCGCACGGTTGGTCAGGTGAAGAGGATCAGGTGCCCGGACCCCGCCCAAAGCCGGCGACGCCGCGATGGCGGCTGTCAGAATGACCAGAATCCATACACCGAGCAGGTGAAGTCGCGTTGGCACGCGGTGCATAAAAGGACCAGCGACCTTGTCGACCTCAAAAAGCCTACCACCGAGGTTAAGCTATTCGCCTCGTGGGTTCAACCGAAGGCGGGTCTTCCGGAGCGGCCCTGGGTTCCTGTCGAAACGCTGTGCTCCGCCCACTGCGGTCGCGCACCGGAGCTTGGCAAGTTTCGTGGCAACGTGCGACGGCTCGAGCCATCACCGGTGTCTGCATCGAGCAACCCACGTACTACCGTGTCGTCATCGTGCGGCAACCATCCCGGTACAGGATGATAGCGGCACGAATGGCGGCCTCGCCAACGTGGCAAAGCGCGGTGTTGGCTCGCTTGTACAATGCACGCGTGCGCCCGAGCACGCAGCTGGAGGGGACAAGACCGTGCGGTTGATGAAACTGGACCGCACGACGCGGCTGATCCTGATCAGCTTCGCGCTCGGTGTGGTTGGCGCGCTGGGCGCGCAGCTCTTTCTGCTGTTGCTGCACTTGACCGACACATGGGTTTTGGCTTTTCTCGGCCACTACCACACGATCACCGTCGCCGACGCGCACGCCATGGGCGTGCCGCCCAAGCCGTTCACCCATTGGTACTGGTGGGTGCCGGTCGCGACCACTCTCGGCGGACTCGTCGCCGGTGCGCTGATCTACGGGTTGGCCCCGGAAACCGAAGGCCACGGCACCGACGCCACGCTCATCGCCTTTCACCGCAACAGCGGGCGGATGCGCGTGCGGGCGCCGTTCGTAAAGATCCTCGCCAGCGCGATCACGATCGGCAGCGGCGGATCAGGCGGGCGCGAGGGACCGACGGCGCAAATCGCCTCCGGCGTCGGCGCGATCGTGGGTTCAGTGTTGAAGCTACCCGACGACGAGCGGCGGCTGGTGATGCTGATTGGCATGGCCGCCGGCCTGTCCGCCATTTTCAAGAGCCCGCTGGGGACGGCCATCTTCGCGGTGGAAATTCTCTATTCGCGCATGGCTTTCGAAGGTGATGCACTCATTTACACGTTGATTTCCGCGGCCGTCGCCTACGCGATCACCGGTGCGTTCTCGGGCTACACGCCGCTGTTCCTGTTGCCGGCGACCCAGCATGTCGTGCAGCCGGTCGATCTGGTGTGGTTCGCGTTGCTCGGCATCATTGCCGGCGGTCTCGGGGCATTGCTGCCGGCCGTGTATTACCGCACCCGCGATGCCTTCCGCGCGCTCAAGATTCCCGATCACTTCAAGCCCGCGATCGGCGGGTTGGCCGTGGGGCTGATCGGCATCGCGGTGCCGCCCATCATCGGCGGCGGCTACGGCTACATGCAGTTTGCCCTCCAAGGCGGCACCGGACTTCTGGCCTGGGTGCTGCTGCTGTTCTCGCTGGGCAAGATCGTGACGCTTTCGCTCACCATCGGCTCCGGCGGTTCGGCGGGCATGTTCGGGCCGACGCTGTACGTCGGCGCCATGCTGGGCGCCGCGTTCGTGGCGACGCTCAACCTGTTTCACCTCGGTCTGGATTCGTCCTGGTTTGCCGTGGTCGGCATGGCCGCGGTATTCGCCGGCGGGGCAAGGGTACCGATTGCCTCGATGGTGATGGTGATCGAGATGACCGGTGGCTTCGAGCTCATCATGCCGACCATGATCGCTGTCGCGCTCGCGTTCATCGTCCAGATCGCGCTGACGCGGCATGCAAAATACCCGACCATCTACGAAGCACAGGTACCGACAGCCGCAGAGAGCCCCGCCCACCGCAGGGCCTACTACGAGGCCGCCGTAGGTCTCCTGCGACGCCAGGAAGTGCGGCTCGACCACGACGTGCTTTCCAGCGAACTGCATGGCGCGCTGGCCCGAGGCGAAGGCATTCCGCTCACCCGACGCAGCGAGCAGCTCTACAGCCTTGCGCTCGTGCCGGGATCACCGGTCGTCGGGCGCGAGGTGCGCAGCCTCGGGCTTGCCGACATGGGGGTGCTCATCGTCGGTCTCATCCGTGGAGAGGGCGACCTCGTCCCCCACGGAGGTACGCGATTGCAGGTTGGCGACCAACTGTTGGTTGCCGCCGGCAACGATGGGATCGCGCAGTTCCGCACGCTGGTCGCTGCGCCCGGCGACACCGGGGGCGCAGCGGCATAGCCGCGCGTTGTTCGAGTGACCCTACCCAGTCAGCTGCGCGTACTGGCGAAGAAATCAAAAAGCGAATGCTCGCATACCCGCAGCGAGTGTCGGCAACGGGTCGCTATGCAGAGCTTTGCATAGTGCAGAGCGTTTTTAGCTTGGCGTCGCGCAGCGATACGGCTGGCGACTGCGCCGCGGCAGGTCGCGACGGTGAGCTAAAAACGGGTTGGACTAAGCCGCCGAAGGGACACCCGTTATGGGCATTCAATCGCGGCTGCGCGTCAGAACCAGCGTGACATCGACGCAGGCGTGAAGGTAGACGCGTCGGTTGCGGTGGTCCGGGTGCATCGAAGGCGGCCCGGCTGTGGTTGGCAGCATGATTTGGACCCGTGCGGTGCGCTTCCGCGGAGCCGATCTACGAGTTGGCACGCACTTGCCGGGGTCGGCTCGATGGACCAACGGAACGGCGCGTGTGAGATGATGCCGACGAACGCGATGCGCTGTGCTCATGACGTGTCCTGGTACGGCGTGGGTGCGGAATCCCCGTTGAAGATTTCGACAATCGTCATCTGTCCTTGATGGCAGGCCGGGCATTGCCGGAGGGAACGCCCGGTGAGCTGCGCGTAGCGGTCGCGATAGTCCTTGGTGGGCGCGTCCACCGCGGGTTCGGGTGCCGGCATGCCCAGGAGCTCGCGGCAACGGGCGAGCTTGGGCGCGCGGTAGCGGTTGCCGAGCAAGCCGTAGTAGCGGATGCGATGGAATCCATTGGGCAGGACGTGGAGCAGGAAGCGGCGCATGAACTCATCGGCGGCGAGGGTCATGACCTTGCGCCGGTTGCCGTGTCGATAGTCCTTCCAGCGGAAGCGCACGACGCCGTCGTCGATGTCAAGGATGCGGTGGTTGGAGATGGCGACGCGGTGCGTGTAGCGGCCGACGTAGTCGAGGACTTGTTCGGGTCCGGCAAAGGGCGCCTTGGCATAGACGACCCACTCAACCTTGCGCAGGGGCGCCAGGTAGCGCAGGAACGCGCGGCGGTCTCGCAACGCCTGGAGGCTGCCAAAAAATCGCAATTGGCCGGTCGCGAAGGCTTGCTCCAGGTGCTCGAGGAACAAGCGTCGGAACAGACGGGAGAGCACCCGGACGGGCAGGAAGAACCCAGGTTTACAGGCGATCCAGTGATCGCCGTCGGGCGCCAGGCCGCCACCGGGGACGACACAGTGCAGATGCGGATGATGCAGCAGGTTCTGGCCCCAGGTGTGCAACACGGCGAAGAAGCCGATCTCAGCCCCCAGGTGTTTGCGATCGGCCGCAATGGTGCGCAGGGTCTCGGCGGTCGCGCGGAACAGCAGGCCGTAGACGCAGGCCTTGTTCTGATAGGCGATGGCGGCCAACGGCGCCGGCAGCGTGAACACGACATGGAAGTACTGGGTGTCGAGGAGTTCGGCGCGGCGATCGTCCAGCCATTGCGCGCGGGCCAGCGCCTGGCACCGCGGGCAGTGCCGGTTGCGGCAGCTGTTGAAGGCGATCCGGCGGTGACCACACTGGTTGCATTGCTCGACGTGACCGCCGAGCGCGGCGGTCCGACACCACTCGATCGCGCTCATGACGCGCCGCTGCGCCGTCGACAGGGACGTCGCATGCTGCGCTCGGTAAGCTTCGCCGTAGCGGTGGAAGATATCCGCCACTTCCGGCCCTGCGCGGGCCATGGTCCTGACGCTCAGAAGATAGGTGGCTTGGCGGGTGGCGGTGCGCTGGGGGCCGGATGCGGCAAGAGCTCAAACGGGCTCGGGGTGGCGCAGACCTTGTTGGTGGCGATCCGCAGGTACTGCGCGGTGGTCGCGAGGCTGCGGTGGCCGAGCAGGAGTTGAATGGTGCGCACGTCGGTGCCGGATTCCAGCAGGTGGACCGCGAACGCGTGGCGCAAACCGTGTGGAGTGACGGGTTTGGACAAGCCAGCGAGGCTGCGCGCTTTCGCACAGGCCTGCTCCACCGCATCCCTCGTGATCGGCCGGCCAGTGCGATCGCCCGGGAACAGCCAGCCCTTGGGGCGGTTGATCTTCCAGTAGTCGCGCAGGATCGCCAGCAGCCTGGGTGACAGCATCACGTAGCGATCCTTTTGCCCCTTGCCTTGCTCGACGCGCATGACCATGCGCTGGCTGTCGATGTCCACGGGCCGCAGATGCACGGCTTCCGAGACGCGCAGGCCCGCCGCGTAGCAGGTGGTCAGGATGGCATGGTGCTTGACGTTGTGGACGCAGCCCAGGAAGTGCTGGACTTCCTCCGGACTGAGGACGACCGGTAGCCGCTTGGGCTTCTTGGGCAGTGGCAGGACCGTTTCGGGCGCCCAGTGCCGGGCGAGCGTCACGCCGTACAAAAAGCGCAGCGCCCCCATGGCGGTGTGGATCGAGCTGGGCGCCAGCCGTTTCTCGTTGGTCAGATAAACCTGGTACGTCCGAATGTCCTCGCGCCCGAGCAAGTCCGGCGACTTGCTGAAATAGCGGGCGAACGACGACACCTGCTGCAGGTAGGCAAGCTGGGTGTTGTGCGCGAAATTGCGCACCTGCATGTCCTCGCCCATACGTTGGCGAAGTGGGGTCATGATCGAGTCCTCTTGGGGCGATGGAAGGGGCCGAAACCGGCCCTTCTATGCTCGCGCAGAGGGAGGTCCTCCGACGTACATGACCGTCGCCACCGCAGACACC
>JBOHYT010000069.1:0-4638 GCA_050738055.1 Rhodanobacteraceae bacterium | reverse complement strand
CGGGCGATTTCGCCGGTCTCGATGGTGACCGGGTGTTGTCCGTACTGGAAAGTCTTGGTTACTTTTGCCACGGGATTGGTCCTTTCTTGATTGCGTTCGAGGCGAACGCCGAAAGCCGGCGAGGGTTCGGATACGACGGCTGCCGGCGCCAGGATTCGGTAATGCGCGTCGCTCAGCGACGCAGGCCGAGACGACCGATCAGCGCCTGATAGCGCTCGGCGTCCTTGGTCTTCAGATAACCGAGCAGCCGGCGACGGTGGTTGACCATCTTCAGCAGACCGCGACGCGAATGGTGGTCCTTCTTGTGGGACTCGAAGTGTCCGGACAACTGCTGGATGCGCGCGGACAGCAATGCGACCTGCACCTCGGGCGAACCGGTGTCGGCGGGCGCCCGGCGGTAATCTTCGATGATCTTGCTGGTTTCTTCGGTGGAAAGCGGCATGGGGGCCTTCTCGATGAATGAACGTGCCCCGGCACGTGGCTTGCGCAAGGACACCGCAATGCCTTTGCACAAGCCGCCGCCGGGAGGGTAAACCCTGATCTCGAGGGTTGGTGAGCCGATTAGTCTAGCGGCAACAGGCGGTTGGCGACAAGCTGCGAAAGCCCGCTGCGAAAGCCCGTTTCAGGCTCAGGTGTCGTTGGAACATGCGGCGAGTTGACTGCATCCACGCTCGCGATGCATGATGATTACATGCGGTTACTGAGGTTACCCATGAGCCAGGAAGTTGCCACATCCCCGATCACGATCCGCACTCCGAGGGCTACGGTGGAGGCCATCGATACCCTCGCAGGCGTGATGGATCGTTCGCGCAATTACGTCGTCAATCAGGCGATCCAGCAGTATCTGGAAAGCAATGCCTGGCAGGTCGAACGTATCAAGGCGGGCATCGCGGCGGCCCGCAAAGGTCGTGTGCGTCCAGCAGATGAAGTCGTGGCGGACATCGCTGCCAAGCATGGCTGGAAGTGACGATGCGGGTGGTCTTTGCCGAACCCGCAGCACGTGACCTGGACGGTATCGTCGAAACCATCACCTTGGTCAATCCCACTGCGGCAGAAAGGGTTTTCCGCGCGATCGTGAACACCACCCATCGCTTGGTCGACTTCCCCGAAATGGGACGCGCGGGCCGGCTTCCAGGGACCCGCGAAATCACCGTGGCGGGTTTGCCATACCTCGTGGTTTGCCAGGTAGCCGGCGACGTGATCACCGTGGTAGCGGTATTCCATGAGGCGCGCGACTTGGTCCGCGCACTTGCGGAGCGACAAGGCACACGTGGCTGAAAAACGCCGGCAACCCGCCTTTGCGATGACACAAGGGCGATCGCCCTGAAAAAACGCCCCGGCCAAGCCGGGGCGTTCAATTCAGCAACCAAAGCCGTGCGGGCTTCGGATTACTTGCCGCTGGAAGCCGGAGCGGTCTTCTTCGCCTTGTGGTGCTTCTTGACGTGATGGCTCTTCTTGGCGTGATGATGCTCTTCCTTGGTGGCCTTGTGCTCGGACTTCATCGGAGCTTCGGTCTTGGCGGGAGCAGCCTGGTCGGCGGCAGCCGGGCTGGCCGGGGTGGTCTGGGCGGCAAACGCCGGGATCGAAAACGCAGCCGCCACGAGGGCGGCGAGGATCAACTTGCGCATTGCAATGGTCTCCTGGAAATGCACGGGCCACGATGACCCGGCGGCGCGAATAATCCTTCAATTCGGCAGACTGGACGCTGAACGTCGGGGAACGTCCCGGGCGACCGTCCGCTGCCATTCAGACCGAAGACGGATTGACCGGGACGCCGCGGGTCGCCATGCTGACCGGCTGTGTTTTCCGGCTTCCGGATACCCGCCGCATGGCTGCTTCGACCCGCTACAACGCCGCCGACATCGAGGTGCTGTCCGGCCTCGAACCGGTGCGCCGCCGTCCCGGCATGTACACCGACACGACCCGCCCCAACCATCTGGTGCAGGAAGTCGTCGACAACTCGGTGGACGAGGCGCTGGCCGGCTACGCCCGACTGATCGAGACGACGGTGCACAAGGACGGCTCGGTAACGGTGACCGATGACGGCCGCGGGATGCCGGTGGACATCCATCCCGAGGAACGCGTGTCCGGCGTGGAATTGATCCTGACGCGGCTGCACGCCGGCGCCAAGTTCTCGGACCGCAACTACACCTTCTCTGGCGGCCTGCACGGGGTCGGCGTGTCGGTGGTCAATGCGCTGTCGTCGTTCCTCGAAGTGCTGATCCGCCGCGAGGGCACCGAATACCGGATGCGCTTCCAGAATGGCGAGCCGGCCGGCAAGCTCGAAACGCTGGGCGACGTGTCGCGGCGCCGCACCGGCACCACGCTGCGCTTCCTGCCGAACCCGAAATACTTCGATTCGCCGAAGCTCTCGCTGCCGAAACTGAAGCACCTGCTGCGCGCCAAAGCCGTGCTGTGCGCCGGCCTGACGATGAGCCTCCTCGATGAAGCGTCGGGCGAGCACGACGAATGGCGCTACGAGGATGGCCTCGCCGAGTACCTGAAATCCGAACTCGCCGGCGCCGCCTGCCTGCCACCGGAGCTGTTCTTGCACCACGCGCAGCGCGAGGACGGCGGCGTCGATGCGGCGATCGCGTGGGTTCCGGATGGCGAACTGGTGCAGGAAAGCTACGTCAATTTGATCCCGACCATCCAAGGCGGCACCCACGTCAATGGCCTGCGCTCGGGGCTCACCAATGCGGTGCGCGAATTCTGCGACCTGCGCGACCTGCTTCCGCGCGGCGTCAAGCTTTCGCCCGAGGATGTCTGGGAGCGGGTGGCGTTCGTGCTGTCGGTGAAGATGCGCGATCCGCAATTCGCGGGGCAGACCAAGGAGCGGTTGTCCTCGCGCGACGCGGCCAGTTCCACCGAGAACGCGGTTCACGACGCGTTTTCGCTGTGGCTGAACCAGAACGTCGCGGCCGGTGAGGCCATCGCGCAGCTGGCGATCGACCACGCCGCCGCGCGGATGAAAGCCGCCAAGCAGGTCGTCCGCAAGAAAGTCACGCAGGGTCCCGCGCTGCCGGGCAAGCTCGCCGACTGCGCGTCCAGCGACCCTGATCGCACGGAACTATTCCTGGTCGAGGGCGATTCGGCCGGCGGTTCCGCGAAGCAGGCGCGCGACAAGGACTACCAGGCGATCCTGCCGTTGCGCGGCAAGATCCTCAACACCTGGGAAGTCGAATCGGGCGCCGTGCTGGCGTCGGAGGAAGTCCACAACCTCGCCGTCGCGATCGGTTGCGATCCCGGCAAGGACGACCTGTCGGGCCTGCGCTACGGCAAGGTCATCATCCTCGCCGACGCCGATTCCGACGGCCTGCACATCGCCACCCTGCTTTCGGCGCTGTTCCTGAAGCACTTTCCTGCGCTGGTCCGCGACGGTCACGTCTGCGTCGCGATGCCGCCGCTGTTCCGCGTCGATGTCGGCAAGCAGGTGTTCTACTGCCTCGACGAGGGCGAGCGCGACGCGCTGCTGAAACGCATCGAACGCGAAAAAATACGCGGCACCGTCGCCGTGACGCGCTTCAAGGGACTCGGCGAAATGAATCCCTCGCAACTGCGCGAATCAACGATCCACCCCGACACCCGCCGGCTGGTGCAACTCACCGTCGACGACGGCGAGGCAACCTCGAAATTGATGGACATGCTGCTCGCCAAGAAGCGTGCCGGCGATCGCCGCAACTGGCTGGAAGAAAAAGGCGATCTGGCCAGCCTGGAGGTGTGAGAGAAGCCAGGATTCGGGATTCGGGAGCCGGGAAATGCGAGGCGTAGGGCGGGTCTTGGCCCGCCAATTCCCCGGCGGTGCGCGGCGGGTTGAAACCCGCCCTACCCTCGCGGACCTGGTAGGGCGGGTCTTGACCCGCCGCACCGCCCACCATCGAGGCGAGAGTGGAAGACGGGAATCGGGACGAGCGTGAAGTCTCCGCCCCTTCCGTTTCGCTCCGGCCTTCATTCCGATGGGCAGGAAATGCCCGCAGGACGCGGAGCGACGCGCGCGGCTTGCAAACACACGCACGAGGCAGGAGTCTTATGCTGTCCAAATCACTTTCCGCCGTGTCCGCCATGCCCCTCACGCCACCTTTCAATCTGCACACATGGGTCGACGGGCACCGACACCTGTTGAAGCCGCCGGTCGGCAACAAGTGCATCGTCGATGGCGACTTCATCATCATGATCGTCGGCGGCCCGAACGCGCGCACCGATTACCACTGGGACGAAGGCCCGGAATTCTTTTATCAGCTCGAAGGCGAAATGGTGCTGCGCGTCCAGGACGACGGTGCGCGCCGCGAGTTGCCGATCCGCGCCGGCGAGATCTTTTATCTCCCGCCGCGCACTCCGCATTCGCCGCAGCGAATGCCGGACTCGATCGGGCTGGTGATCGAGCGCCGCCGGCTGCCGCACGAAAAGGATGGCCTACTGTGGTTCTGCGAGCAATGCAACCACAAGCTGTACGAGGAATATTTCATCCTCGGCAGCATCGAGAAAGACTTCCCGCCGGTGTTCGAGCGCTATTACGGTTCGCTCGCTGCTCGCACCTGCAAGCAATGCGGCCACGTCGACCAGCCGCCGCGCGGATAGTGCGGTGGTGCCGGGGGCGGGGATCGAACCCGCATGGCCTTGCGGCCGAGGGATTTTAAG
>JBOHYT010000068.1:0-5287 GCA_050738055.1 Rhodanobacteraceae bacterium | reverse complement strand
CCGTGTACAAGGAGTTCGAGGCCATCAGCGACCGCGGCGGCGTGCTGGGCGCGATGGACACCATGTACCAGCGCGGCAAGATCCAGGAAGAATCGCTGTACTACGAGCACAAGAAACACGACGGCTCGCTGCCGCTGATCGGCGTCAACACCTTCCTGCCCAAGGAACACGCCGGCGAAGTCGCGACGAAGATTGAGCTGATCCGCTCGACCGAGGAAGAGAAAGGCCAGCAGATCGCCAACGTCGAAAACTTCCGCAAGGTCCGCAACCCGCTGGCCCCGTCAGGCGAAACCGACCATACGCACGAAGTCGACTCGGCGGATGACGTGGCTGGCGAAGCAAAAAAATCCGTTCGTGCTGAGCGTAGCCCGAACGGCGAAGTCGAAGCACAAAGAGCAAGCAAAGGCCACGGCCTGCGCTACCTGCAAGACACTGCGCGCGACCGCAAGAACGTTTTCGCCGCGCTGATGGAAGCGGTGAAAACCCACTCGCTAGGGCAGATCAGCCACGCGCTGTACGACGTTGGCGGCGAGTATCGAAGGAACATGTGATCGATGCCGATCATATCCAGCTTCTTCGACATCTACGTGCGAATGTGTTTTGCGGATCACGCGCCGCCACATATCCACGTGGAGTACCAAGGACACGAAGCGCTGGTGGCAATCGAAAAAGGTGTCAGGGACAATTTACGCAGAAACTTGCCATTTTGGTTTGTTGATGCGGAGGCGGTTTCTGTCGCCGTCCGATCTTCGTCGGTCCAGCGCAGCGGGATATTGCACTTTGATAGCGTTGCGGAAGCGAAAATACGGTCGGATTCGCTCAATTCCGTCCCGGCGCAACGGGGGCGTAGGGAATCAAGGGCGGCTACCATGGCGTCATGTCCAAGCTGCTTCTGAACCTGCGTAACGCACCCGATAACGAGGCCGACGAGGTGCGGGCGATGCTGGACGTGCGGGGGATCGCATTCTACGAAACCACGCCAAGTCCCTGGGGTATCTCGGCCGGAGGAATCTGGGTGACCGAAGACACGGACTTCGCGAACGCCAAGCGCGCGTTCGACGATTACGAGCGGCAGCGCAGCGTCCGCGTCCGGGCCGAATACGCCGCTGCCAAGCGCGCAGGCACCGTGGAGACGTTCTTTACCGTGCTTCGTGCGGACCCGGTGCGCGTCGTGATGACCTTGCTGGGCATACTCCTCGCGTTGGGCGTGGTGGCACTTCCGATCATCCTGTTGCGCAGGTAGAAACGCAGGAACGGGGTCAGGCTCACTTCCCCGCACAAGCAGGGTCAGGTTCACTTTCGCGCGTCTCGGGTGTCACGAGGTGGCCGATGGGCGGGGCGCGTGCCAGCGAAGCCGTCGGGTCTTGGAAAACGGAAAACAGGGGTCAGAGGAAAACACGAAAACAGGGGTCAGAAAACAGGGAAAACAGGGGTCAGAGTCGACTTTCCGCTTGGGCATGGGCAGCAGCGGCGGAGATGGTGATCCCATGGGGCTTGCGCCGGCGGGTTGTGGTTGATGCGGTAGTATTCATCGCAACTTCTGGCAAATGGTTGCCCATCGATGTTCGAAACGCACACGTTCGACGACCCGCTTGTGCTTGACCCCAAGGTGCGCGTGCGGTGGGAATTTGTTGAAACCAGTTCGGCGGCTGCGGTGTTGCGGTCGGTGTGCCCGGATGAATGGCACGACATCGTTGAGGTGCTCGCGACGTTTTCGCTGGAACCCTCGCACTGGCTCAAGAAGGGCGGCAATCGGGGCGATATCGCCAAGATCATCGACGGAATGTTCTCGAAGCGCGGGTGGCGCGAAATCCGGGTTGATCTTGCCACGCAGGGCGTGTTGCTCACCAAGGCGGGCAAGGAAGTCGAGCGACTGGCCGAGGTGTATCAGGAGGGTTATCTGGTCGACAACTTCAAAGGTCGCGTGGCACTTGACGTCGAATGGAATGCCAAGGATGGCAATCTCGATCGCGACCTGTCGGCTTACCGCGCGTGGCACGAGGCGGGCGTGATCTCTGCTGCAGTGCTGATCACGCAGGATCGCATTGCCCTGAAGAAGCTGGCCGAGCGCTTGTGGGCAGCGCATCAAGAAACATTGCCGGCAGGCAAGCGTGGCGTGAAGCTGCCGATTGATCTTGGTACATCCACCACCACGAATTTTGAGAAGGCAGCATTGCGTGTACGACGCGGCGTGATGGGCACGTGTCCGCTGTTGATCGTGGCGGCTACGCAGGCGACCTGGAACGGCAAACCTTATTCGGCGGCCTGAAACAGGTCGGCGGTCGATGCAGCGTTGCCGCGGCCGCGCGGTCGCATGGATGTTTCCGCGGACTGCAGAAGGGAACGCACGCGTTGAATGGAATAGCCCGTGTCTTCGGCGAGTTGCCGGACACTGCGGCCCGCTTGATATAGCCCGCGCAGCCTGTCGCCGATGGCGGTGACGCGGTCCTGTGACAGTCGCTCGTTCGGAAGCAACGGTGGCAGGATCGCACCGCCTTCATATCCCTTGTGCACGCGGCCGCGCGGCTGGACCTCCTCTGCGGCTTCATCGCCCCACACGGTCCAGCCCGGACGAGGGTGGCGCGCGAACAATTCCAGATACGCACCCGGCGAGCACGCTTCGATCAGCTCATATTGCTCGTCCGGTTTGCGCGAGTGTTCGCGCTTGCGTGTTTCGATCATGTTGACCTGTGAGCGGCCCGGCGCGAGCGTGCGCATGGAGCCATGCACGCCGAACAAGAGAAGTTCGGTGACATTGCGAAAATAAAAGCCTACGCCGCGACCGTCCGGACCGCCATCCTTGCGACGCTTGGCCCACACGACGTTGCTGACATAGCGGAAGCCCCACGCCTTCATGACTTCGAGGCCATCGGGCAGCAGCGCGTTCGGCACCCACAGATACAGGTGCGCGTTGGGCGCAAGAATACGTTTCACGTCCAGCGCAAGGATAGATTCCAACGTCATCGTGGAATAACGATCCAGGCGCCGGTGCTCTGGCGCGACCTTGCCGGTACGGTTGGCGAATCGCCAAGGCGGGTCGGCGAGGACGGTGGAAAACCCGCCTACGGTGCGAGGCAGCGGGGCGAGTTCGGCTTGCGCGCGGAGCGGTTGTGCGGCCATGGGTGTCATCCTAGCATGAAAGATCCAATGAAAGATCCAAAAACAAAAACCGGCAAAACCAGGGTCAGAGTCGACTTTCCAGTAGGTCATCGGTGTCAATGACGGTCGTCTTCGGTCGGCCGATCTTCTTCGGGCCGACCGTCCGCCCCAACTGTGCTTCGACCGCTTGGCGGAAGCGCTCGGGACCGTAGATGTGCTGGTGCTGGAGGTGCCGGCGGATGGCGTCGATTTCTTCGGGATCGACGGCTTGCGTGACCAGCTCGCGGTAGTTTTGCCGCCGCTCATGCGGGGTACGGCCCAAGCCCAGCATGGCGGGATGCGGGGTGACCATCGGATCGGGCACGCCCAGCGCATGGTGCCGGAAGCTGGACCAACGATAGTCAGCCGCGTCGGCCACCATCCTCGCGCGCAACGGATTCAGTTCGATGTAGCGCTGGCACTGCAGCACATGACGGTCGTCGCCGACCAGACTCGCCTTGTAGCGGCCCTCCCAAAGGGTGCCGGTGCAGAAGTAGCGATCATTGACGTAGCGGACATAACGCCGGCCCATGGCCTGCATTGTGCGCCCAACCCGACCCGCGGCACCGGGTGTCATCAGCAGATGCACGTGGTTGGTCATGAGTACGTACGCATGCAGGGCGCAGCCCTCCCATCGTGCGATTTCATGCAGATCCTGCAGATAGCGGATGTACTCGATTTCGGTGAAGAAGCACGGCTGCCGATCGTTGCCGCGCTGGACGATGTGCTAGGTGACGCCGGGAAGATCAAGGCGGCGGGTTCGGGGCATGGCCGCATCCTTGCGAGGGTGGTAGCGCTATTCTGCTCGCGGGTCGCGTTCCGAAAAATCAGGCAGCGCCTTTGGGGCTTGTCGGGAAAAGTCGACTCTGATCCCGGTTTTTGTTTTTGCGATACGGAACGAACTATCCTGTGTGCGAACGCATCGTTGCGACCGAGCCGGTGGCCGCAACGGTGCCAATGCGGATGCGCTGTCATTGCGATGGACACAAGGAAGAGTCTCGGCTACGCAAGTGCATTCGGCAGTGCGCCCAGCCTGTGGCGCAAAAGCCCGGTCTACCTGATCGTCTCCCTGATCTGTTGTGCAATGCTGCTGGTTGCCTGCAACACGTCCGCGAGCGGGTTGTACGCTCCCGGTACGCTCGCCGCAATCAAGTCGCGTGGCGAACTGGTGATCGTCACACGCAACGCGCCGACGACAACGTTCTTCGACCGCTCCGGACACAGGACCGGGTTCGAGCACGACCTCGCGACGAGCTTCGCACAGTATCTCGGCGTCAAGCCCCGCTTCCTCTACGTCAAGAGCGTCCACGCCATGTTGGCCGCGGTCAGGGATGGCAGGGCCGATCTGGCAGCCGGTGCGATTACCCGAACCACGGCGCGCGAGAAACGCTTCCGTTTCGGCCCGACCTACGCACACGTTTCCCAGGAACTGGTGTGCAACGCCACCCACAAGCCCACGACGATCGGCGCATTGGCCGAGGTGAAAAGGATCGTGGTCCCGGCCGACAGCAGCTATGCCGAGCGGTTGGCGGCGCTGAAGCGGAAGTACCCGGACGTCCACTTGCGCTGGCAGACGGTCCGGGACGTCAGCACGCAGCAACTGCTTGCCGAGGTCGCCGATGGGCTGGCCGGTTGTACCGTTACCGACTCGGACGTCTTCGCGATCGACCGCAGTTATCACCCGCGTCTGCAGACAATGCTGAAGCTGAGCAAGCCGCAACCGCTGGCGTGGCCGATGCCGAAAGATGCGCACGCGTTGGCCGCCGCGGCTGCCCGGTGGCTCGCTGCCTTCAAAAAAAGCGGCAAGTTGAAAGCGCTCAAGGCGCGGTATTTCCAGTTCCTGAAGCCGCAAACGTTTGCCGACAAGAAAGCGCTCGTGGAAAGCGTCAGGAAAATCTATCCGCGCTATGCGGCCGACTTTGCCCGAGCCGCCAAAAAGTATGACTTGAACAAATGGCTGCTTGCGGCCCAGGCGTATCAGGAATCGCACTGGAATCCGGATGCGGTCAGCCCCACCGGCGTGCGCGGCATCATGATGCTGACGCAACCCGCGGCTCACGCGGTGCACGCCACCGACCCTGTCAGTGCGGCGCAGAGCATCATGGGCGGCGCGCAGTACATGCGAGATCTCGAGCGGAAACTTCCGGCC
>JBOHYT010000067.1:0-7922 GCA_050738055.1 Rhodanobacteraceae bacterium | reverse complement strand
CCGCCCGCCGCCGGTGATCCGGCCTGCGCAGATCATCTCGCGCCGGATCCGCAAGCCTTCCACCACGCCCCAGCCGGCATCGCGCAGCACCGGATCGATGCAGTTGGCGCGCGCGTCGGCTTCGGTTTCATTCTGGCCGTGCATAACCTGACTCACGTTGCGCGCGAACGGCGAGGATCAACACGGTATCGACCCAAGGCAGGTACCGATAAAGCGCAACGTACCCATGCGAGCCATGGCCGATGATCAATTCGCGTACATCCTCGCCAGCCGGGCGACCGATGAGCGGGTTGCCGCCGAGCACGTCAAAGGCGCCGACGATTTCATCGGCGCGGGCTTGAGCATGTTCGACTTCGTGCCGCTCAAGATGAGCCACGATCCGGTCCAGGTCCTTGAACACTCGAGGCACAAGGTGGATGCGCGTCACCTCAGCGATCCAGCTTCCGAGCTACGGGCGGCCTCGTGGCCTTGCCGGCAAGCCGATCCTTCAGGTACCGGCGCATCTCTTCCCATGGGATGGCTTCTCCCGTCTCCAGAAACTCGGCGTAGCGTCGTTCCGCTTCGACATAAAACTCGGCCTTGCGCTCCGCAGAATCCGCCCTGTCCGCAATCGCTTCCACGATGAAATTGTTCGAACTCATGCCGGCCCGCTTCGCCGCCTTGGCGACGCGGGCCTTCAACTCATCGGGCAAACGGATGGTGGTGGTACCCATGCTGCGCTCCGAAATCGAATCATCCACGGCGAATGTAGCACACTTGTGTTACAGCTTGCATTTCTCACGGCTTGAGACCCACACTTGCGACAAGTCGGTTGGGGGTTCCCGGCCGGCGTCATGGCCTCGGTGCGATCACCGGGGCCTTTCGCTTTCTTGGGGTGGTGCGGACAGCACGGATACTGGAGCCTGACCAGCCACAATCCTCTGAAGACGATTGCAAGCTATCGTTGCGAACCGCACTGCGGAGCGCTCCCACGCCCGTCATCCCGGACGCCGCACAGCGGCGATCCGGGATCCACATTGATTTTCTTCAGGACAGTGGAAAAGCAAAATGGATTCCGGGTTCTGCGCTGGCGCGCAGCCCCGGAATGACGAACAGTGGTTGACGCGCGTCTTTCGCCGCGTCCGCGCCCACCAACTCACGGCGAAGGTTTTTCGCAGCAGGGATCGGCGGACGTTGGCGCGGCCGATCAGTCGGCCAGCTTGACGCCGTTGTCCGCGCACCACTCGCGCAGCGCCTGCCGGGTCTGCTCCTGTTCCCACTGGTACCAGGCGTCCAGGCTTTCGCGGCGATCCAGCAAGACCTTGAAGCGGGCGTAAGCGCCGCGATGCGAGAACATCCCCAGGACCTGCTCGAAGCATTCCGGCAGGTGTGAACGGGCAAATTCCAGCGCCAGCGGCTTGCCCAGCCCAAGGTCACGCTTGTCCGGGATCGCCACGTAGCGATCCTCTTCGTCGATGTCCTCCGGCAGCGGCTCGAAATCGTCGCTGTCTCCGCCGTGCCAGATCATTTCGCCCGTGTCCCGGCGCAGCCACGCCACGTTGTCGAATATCTCCCCCGAACTCACAAACATCATGGCATCTTCCATGTCAGCCAGTTTGACGGCGGGTTGGTCGGTCATTTGCACCTCGAGAAACCCTCACGCACGCGTCGTTCCGGCGAACGCCGGAACCCATTTGCTCTTCGGGTCAAGAAGATGTATCCCGGCCTTCGCCGGGATGACGACAAAAACAAAGTCATTCCGGGTTCCATCGCCAATGGAGCCGGCGATGGCCCCGGAATGATGACGTTCATTGGAACGGTCCGCGTTCAACCGTGTTGAACATTGACGCTACGCAGGAGCGGCCAAACGAACAAAATCCACACGCAACGCGAGGGAACCCCATTTCCCTGATGGTTCAACGCATGTAGGCAGAGCCCTGATCCTGGTCATGACCTGCCCTGCAAACACAACGCCTTTGGCGCTGACCGGCAGTCCTGCAAATTCGAACCCGGTCATGGTCCACGTATTGCAGGTATGGAACGCATCGTAGCGGCCGGTCGAGGCAAAGAATCGACTGTGGCGCCACGGACCCTGGTCGATGCTGACGAGCTGCCCGCCCGGTGTTTTTGGCAAGTAATACGCGAGGTAAACATCGAGCTTCGAAACTTCAGTGGCGGACGCACAGACCCAGCGCAGTTCACTACCGGGCGGAAGCGCCTTTTCAGGAGCATTCGGCAGGCCGTGGATAAAGATGGCGCTGCGGGACGGCAACAGAGCGGCGAGCACGGTGCCCAGACCACGGCGTTTCGACGCGTAGAAGGCGCGATTGCCCCATCCGAATGCCAGGTATTTCGCGTTGGGAAACCAGTGGTGCAGCTCGTGCAAGGACGAATCGATTTCCGCGACCGGCAAAACCAAGCCAGTGTGCCAACCTTCCCTCACTACGCCGATCGCAACGTCCTCACCATGGTTCGGCGTACGCGACGCAAGCGGGATTTGAACCGCGGCAGCCGGAGGACGAAGCCCGCCAACGCAACCCGCCAAGGCACCCACCGTCACCAGTACAACGGCAGTGGACCTGAACCACCGCCACGTTGAACTCCGAGATTGTCTGCTGGTACGCATCATGGCCGCTCGGCAGTCGCCTGCCTCGCCAACGATTATGGGACGACTCCGGAATTCGGTCAAAACCGCACGTTGCCCGGAAGCTTCGCAACCCCGCGACCCGGACAGGCGTTCGCAAAGAAACAAAGGCTTTCAGTGTTCGGGTAGGCCGGCTCAAGGCCGGAGGCGGCAGCTCAGGGACTGGCAGGAATGCCGGCTCGGCGTCATGCCCGAAGGAGGGCCGGGAGGCCCGACCGATCGCGTCTCCCGATCGCGGCTGCCGCCGCTCCTACGACAGCAACGCCTGCTCGCGCACGCGGTGGATCTCGTCGCGCAGGCGCGCGGCGTCCTCGAATTCGAGGTCCTGGGCGTGCTTGTACATCTGCGCTTCGAGTTTCCGGATGAGCGCGGCGGCGGCGTGCGCGTCGAGGCTGGCGTACTCCGCGGCTTCCTCGGCGACCATGCGTGCCGGCAACCCGCGCGCCGCCTTGCCCGCACTGCGTCCGCGGCCGCGCGTCGATGGATCCTCGCGCGCGCCTTCCATCACGTCGGCGATGTTGCGCACAATGGTGGTCGGAGTGATGCCGTGTTCGAGGTTGTATTCGACCTGCCGTGCGCGGCGACGGTCGGTCTCGTCGATCGCGGCCTGGATCGACCGGGTCACGGTGTCGGCGTACAGGATGGCCTTGCCGCGCACGTTGCGCGCGCAGCGGCCGATGGTCTGGATCAGCGATCCGGTGGAACGCAGGAAACCCTCCTTGTCGGCGTCGAACACCGCGACCAGCGACACCTCGGGCATGTCCAGGCCCTCGCGCAACAGGTTGATGCCAACCAGCACGTCGAACTTGCCGAGCCGCAGGTCGCGGATGATTTCGACGCGCTCGACGGTTTCGATATCCGAATGGAGATAGCGTACGCGCACGTCCTGCTCGGCCAGAAAATCGGTCAGGTTTTCGGCCATGCGTTTGGTGAGCGTGGTGATCAAGACGCGGTCGCCGAGCTTCACGCGTTCGTGGATTTCACCCAGCACGTCGTCCACTTGCGAGCGCACCGGGCGCACTTCCACTTGCGGATCGACCAGCCCGGTCGGGCGCACCACCAGTTCCACCACGCTGCCGCCCGACTTTTGCATTTCATAGTCGCGGGGTGTGGCGGAAACGAAAATGGTGCGCGGCTCGCGGCGTTCCCATTCCTCGAACTTCAGCGGCCGGTTGTCCAGCGCCGACGGCAGCCGAAAACCGAATTCGACCAGGGTTTCCTTGCGCGAGCGGTCGCCCTTGTACATCGCGCCCAACTGCGGAATGGTGACGTGCGATTCGTCGACCACCAGCAGCGCGTCGGACGGCAGGTAATCGAACAGCGTCGGCGGCGGCTCGCCCGGCGCGCGCCGGGTCAGATGCCGCGAGTAGTTCTCGATGCCCTGGCAATAGCCGACCTCGTGCATCATTTCCATGTCGTACAGCGTGCGCTGCTCCAGCCGCTGCGCTTCCAGCAGCTTGCCGGCACCGCGCAGCACCTCCAGCCGTAGGGCCAGTTCCTCCTTGATGGTGTCGATCGCGTTCAGCACGCTTTCGCGAGTCGAGGCGTAGTGCGTGGCCGGATACACCACGCAGCGCGGCAGCTTGCGCAGGGTGTCGCCGGTCAGCGGATCGAACATCGAGATCTTCTCGACTTCGCCATCGAACATCTCGATCCGCAGCGCCTCGGTTTCGCTTTCGGCCGGAAAGATGTCGAGGCTCTCGCCGCGCACGCGGTAGGTGCCGCGCCGCAGTTCCATTTCGTTACGCGTGTATTGCAGTTCGGTCAACTGGCGCAGCAACTGGCGTTGATCGACGCGATCGCCGATCGACAGGCTCAGCCGCAGGCTCAAATAGTCTTCCGGGTCACCCAGGCCGTAGATCGCCGACACGGTGCCGACGATCAGCGAATCGCGCCGCGACAGCAACGCCTTGGTCGCGGCGAGGCGCATCTGCTCGATATGGTCGTTGATCGAGGCATCTTTTTCGATGTACGTGGCCGACGACGGCACGTAGGCTTCCGGCTGGTAGTAGTCGTAGTAGCTGACGAAATACTCGACCGCGTTGTGCGGAAAGAATTGCCTGAACTCGCCGTACAACTGCGCCGCCAGGGTCTTGTTGGGCGCCAGCACCAGCGTCGGGCGTTGCACCGCCTGCACCACGTTGGCGATGGTGAAGGTCTTGCCGGAACCCGTGACGCCCAGCAAGGTCTGTGCCGCGAGGCCCGCCTGGAAACCCTCGATCAGCTTTGCGATCGCCTGCGGCTGGTCGCCGGCAGGCTGGTACGGCGCGACCAGTTCGAAGCGTTCGTCGTCGTGCTGCGGAGCGCGTCTTGCATCCATCCCGACATTATACGTTTGTCCTGCTGACGACCCGTGTCAGCACACGTGAGTCGGAATGTGCAACCCGCTGCAGCGACACGCCGCGCGCTGTTCTCCTCCCCCTTCAAGGGGGAGGAGGGTGGGGGATGGGGTGACGCGCAAACCAACCCATCCCCACCCCAACCCTCCCCTTGAAGGGGAGGGAGAGAATCGTTCGCAAGTACGGGCCGCCCGCGCAACCCCGGCGAAGCGCGTGCGCTGTTCTCCTCCCCCTTCAAGGGGGAGGCCGGGTGGGGGATGGTGTGGAACGTGCGACCAGTGGGGAGGAGAACCCGCGGAGTGCGCAGCCGCATCGCCAGGAGTAAGCTTCTCCGGTCCAGGTCAGGGGTTTCGCCATGAACACGGTTTCGGTCGCGGCTGAGCAGCCGCAGGCTTTCGACGAGGATGCCTGGGACGATCTCCTCAACTATATCGAGGAGCACCGGGTCATCCCGATCATCGGACCGGACCTCTTGCGCGTGCAGACCGACAGCGGATTGCGCCCGCTGTACGGATGGCTGGCCGAGAAACTGGCAGCGCGCCTGTCGGTGGACCCGGTCGGGCTGCCGCAGCCGCTGACGCTCAACGACGTGATGTGCAGCTACCTCGGCCAGCATGGGCGCCGCGAGGAGGCGTACACGCGGCTCCGCTCGATCATGCGCGAGTTGCACTTCGAACCGCCGCGCCCCTTGCGGCAACTGGCGCAGATCACCGACTTCGACCTGTTCGTCACCACCACGTTCGATCCGCTACTGGAAAACGCGGTAAACCTCGAACGCTACGGCGGCAACCCGACCACGGATGTCATCGCCTACTCCCCGAACCGGATCGCCGACCTGCCGGCCGAGCGCGCCGACTTGCAGCGCACGGTGGTGTATCACCTGTTCGGCCGGTTGTCGGCGTCGCCGACGTATGTGTTGTCCGACGAGGACATGCTGGAGTTCATCTGCGCGTTGCAGTCCGAGCACCTGACGCCGGAAAAGCTGTTCCACGAACTCGAACACAATCATTTGCTGCTGATCGGCAGCGACTTTTCCAACTGGCTGGCGCGGCTGTTCCTGCGCATGGCCAAGCGCAAACGCCTGTCCGACCCGCGCGACTTCACCGAAGTGTTCGCCGACGACCATACCCTGGAGGACGGCCGGCTGGTGGCGTTCCTGCAGCAGGTCAGCGTGCGGACCCGTGTCTTCGCCGGGGCCGAAGCCTTCGTCGCCGAATTGCACAAGCGCTGGAGCGCGCGGCAACCCTTGGCGCCCGCAGCAGGCCCCGACAGCTCGCCGCAACGTTTCCTGCCGCCCGCGCGCGAGATGCCGGAAAACGCCATCTTCATCAGCTACGCGCGCGAGGACCTGGCCGCCGTGCAGCGGCTCAAGGCTGGCCTGGACGCGGCGGGTTTGACCACCTGGTTCGACCTCGACCGGTTGGCTGGCGGTGACGATTACGACCGCAAGATCCGCGCCAACATCGCGCGCTGCAGTTACTTCGTGCCGGTGGTCTCCGCGTCCACCCAGCAACGCCATGAAGCCTATTTCCGCCGCGAGTGGAGTTACGCCGTCGACCGCACCCGCAACATGGCCGGCGGCGCGGTGTTCATCCTGCCCGTGTGCATCGACGACACGCCGGAAGCGGCCGCGCTGGTGCCGGACAACTTCAGGGCCGTGCACATGGTCCGGCTCGCCGATGGCGAGCCGACCCCGGAATTCGTGCGCCGCTTGCAGGAGCTGTGCAGCGGGAGCCACGCATGAACGACACGGTGGTCACGCACGACGACCGGGTTACCCTCGATCCGGAAAATCCCTGGCTCGGGCTGTTCTCCTACACCGAGGAAACCCGCGCGTACTTCCACGGCCGAGACGAGGAAGCCGGCGAGCTGGCCCGCCGCGTCCAGCGCAAGTTGCTGACGGTATTGTTCGGGCAGTCCGGCCTTGGCAAGACGTCCCTGTTGCGCGCGGGGCTGGTGCCGCGCCTGCGCGACGAAGGCTTCTGTCCGGTTTACGTGCGCATCGACTATGCGGCCGGATCGCCAGCGCCTGCCGCGCAGATCAAGCAGGCGGTGTTCCGCGCCACCACGGCCGCCGGCCACTGGACCCGGCCGGGGGCCTCGGTCGAAGGCGAATCCCTGTGGGAATTCCTGCACCACCGCGGCGACCTGTTGCGCGACGCCGAGGGACATCCCCTGATGCCGTTGTTGATCTTCGACCAGTTCGAGGAAATCTTCACGCTGGGTCAGGCCGACGACGCCGGCCGGTTGCGCGCCAAGGAATTTCTGAACGATCTCGCCGACCTGGTCGAGAATCGTCCGCCCGAAGCCCTTGAGGCACGGATGGAAGAGGACGACGTCGCAGTCGAGGAATTCGACTTCGCGCGCGCCGACTACCGGATATTGATCGCGCTGCGCGAGGACTACCTGGCCCATCTGGAAGGCATCAAGGGCAGCATGCCTTCGATCACCCAGAACCGCATGCGGCTGGCCCGCATGCACGGCGCGCAGGCGCTGAGCGCGGTAGTGAAACCCGGCGGCAAGCTGGTCACGCAGGAAGTCGCCGAATCCATCGTGCGTTTCGTGGCCGGCGGTTCGGAACTGGTCAACGCCGAAATCGAACCCTCGCTGCTGAGCCTGGTCTGCCGCGAACTCAACACGGCGCGCAAGGCACAGGGTCGCAAGGAAATTTCCGCCGACCTGCTGGCGGGTTCACGCGACACCATCCTGTCCGAATTCTACGAACGTGCGCTGGCCGACCAGCCGGTCGGCGTGCGGCGCGTGATCGAGGACGAGCTGTTGACCGAATCCGGCTACCGCGAAAGCCTCGCCGAAGAGCGCGTGGCCAAGGCGTTGGCCGATGCCGGCGCCGCCCCGGATGCACTGGCAAAACTGGTCAACCACCGCCTGCTGCGGATCGAGGATCGCCTCGACATGCGCCGGGTGGAACTCACCCACGACGTGCTGTGCAGCGTGGTACT
>JBOHYT010000066.1:0-9034 GCA_050738055.1 Rhodanobacteraceae bacterium | reverse complement strand
CGCGAACGCGATCAGCGACCAGATCGAACCGTGCGTATACTGGCCGCCGTTCTCGCGCAGGCCCGGCGGATAGCCCTTGATGTAGCCCGGGTCGCGCGGCGTGCGGTCGAACGGTTCGGTGAACAAGGCCACCAGCCCGTCGTTCGGCCGCACCAGTTGTTCGTTGACCGCGCGCATTGCCTGCTGTGCGCGTTCCGGATCGCCGGCGCCGCTGATCACCGCCCAGGACTGCGCCATGGATTCGACGTGGCACTCACTGTCGGCCGCGCTGCCGAGCGGCGTGGCATCGTCGTAGAACGCGCGCCGGTACCACGCGCCATCCCACGCTTTGGTTTCCGTCGCCAGTTGCAGCGCCCGGGCATGGTCACGCCAACGCGCGACACGCGAGTCGCGCCGCTGCTCGGCGAACGGCGCGAAATCCGCGATCACCTTGCACAGGAACCACGCCATCCACACGCTCTCGCCCTTGCCGGCGGCGCCGACTCGGTTCATGCCATCGTTCCAGTCGCCGGTGCCGATCAATGGGAGGCCGTGCTGGCCGGTGGCGAGGCTGGTGTCGATCGCGCGCGCGCAGTGCTCGAACAGCGTGCCGCGCTGCGCCGACTTTTCCGGCTGGAAGAAGGCATCGCTCTGCCCGGCGGCGAGCGCATCGCCGCGCAGGAACGGCACCTTGGCGTCGAGGATTCCGGCATCGCCGGTGGTCTCGATGTAATGCGTCGCCGCGAACGGCAGCCACAGCCGGTCATCGACGATCCGCGTGCGCACGCCCTTGCCGGCGGGCGGCAGCCACCAGTGCTGGGTATCGCCTTCCTCGAACTGTCGCGACGCTGCCAGCAGGATATGTTCGCGCGCGAGGTCCGGCCGCGCGATGCCGAGCGCACCGATATCCTGCAACTGATCGCGGAAACCGAACGCGCCGCTCGCCTGGTAGAAGCCGGTGCGCGCCCACAGCCGGCAGGCGAGCACCTGGTACGGCAGGCAGCGGTTCACCAGCAGGTCGACCGAGCGGTGCGGGGTTTCCACTTGGAGCGGATCGAGCACACTGCTCCATTGCTTGCCCGTGGCGGCGAGCGCATCGTCGAAATCGATACGACGGTAACGATCGACCAGACGCGTGGCTGCCGCGTCATCGCTGCCCTCGCCCAGCACGAACAGCACGTCGCGGCTCGCGTCGGGTTCGAGTTCGACGACCACGACCACCGCGCTGCGCAGGTTCTCATCGCTGGTCGGCAAACTGCCGTTCGCCGCGCAAGCGATGAACGCGACGGCGTCGCCGAAATCCTCGCGGTACGCGTTGCGGGCGAACACCGCGCCGCGCCGGGCGTCGGGCTCGACCTGCGTGGGCGGGCGCGGATCGTGGCCGATCGGGCCGAGCCGCCAGTTGGCGACGATTGCGACCGCGATCCTGCGCGGGTTCCGACCGCGGTTGTGCAGGTGCAATCGCGACAGTTTGACCGGATCGGAAGCCGCGACGCACTGCACGAGTTCCGATTCGATGCCGTGCACGTTGGCATCGAAGCGCGCGTAGCCCGGCCCGAAGCGCGCGACGTAGGTCGCATCTCCGGCGCGGATCGGCGCCCCCGTTGCACCCCAGGACGCACCGTCATCTTGATCGCGAAGCAGCACGGCCTCGCCAGGTGGATCGCACACCGCATCGTTCGACCACGGCGTGATCTGGTTCTGCTGGCTGTTGAGGGCCCAGGTGTATCCGCCGCCCGTCGCGGTCACCAGAAACCCGAAGCCCGGATTCGCGACCACGTGCGACCACGGCGCCGGGGTCGACTCGCCTTCGTGGAGGACCACCACGTATTCGCGGCCGTCCTTGGTGAATCCGCCGAGGCCATTCCAGAAATCGAGATCGGCAGGCGTCGGCATCGCGGAGGGTTTGCCGCCGCGTACCGGCGGTCCGCCGGACGATGCGGATTCGGCTCGGGCGATGCCGCTTTCCGCAGGCTTGCACGCCGGCTGGCGCGACAACCCGCCGTTGCTGCCATCGAGCACGATCCTCGCCGACGCCAGCAACGCCTCGAGCACCCGTTCGTCCTGCCGGTCCGCACGCAGCACGAAGATCGAGCCCTTCGATTTGTCGTCCTGGCGGTCGTCGCCGGCACGCTCGTTCAACGCGGCGTCCACCGCATCGGCGTCCCTGGCTCCGGCGACGTTGAGGAGCACGAGATCGGCAGGCAATTGATGGCTGCGCCAGAAGGATTGCGCGCGCAACAGGTCTTCGGCGAGGACAATCTCGTCGGCGTGTCCGATGCGCGCAACGACGATCGGCAGGTCGCCGGAAATTCCCGCCGCCCACAGCACCGGCGCGCCGCCTTCGCCTTTCGCGATCACGCTGGGTGCGGGACGCAGGGTGCGGTCGTCATATAAAAGCGCGCCCGCAAGACGCTGACAACGTGCGGCCTCGGCCCGCGTGGGACCCTGACGCGACGGCTGGTTGCGGGCACGCGCGACCACCGCTGCGCACGCCGCCGCATCCGTGTAGCGCCGGATCAACGCCAGCACCGCGTCGCGCGATTCGGCGACCGCGGTGACGAACGCGGCGCGCCGCGTGCCGCCTGCGGGCACGGCAAACCGCGCGCGCAGGCTGAAGATCGGGTCGAGCACGGTACCGGTGGTGCCCGAGAGAGGCTGTCCAGCTTGCAACGCCGCGGGTGCCGCCAGCGAGCCACCGCGGCCGATAAAACGCGCGCGATCGGTTTCGTGTTCGCGCTCGCCGAGGATCCCGCCATCGACGATGAGCGCGTGCGCGGCCCATACGTCCGGATCGGACGCCTCGCGCTTGCGTCGCCACGCGAGCAGCACGCTGTTTTTCGGCGAGCCATCCTCGATCGCGGTCTGCACGAACATCTTGGAAAACGCTGGGTGCGAGCTGTCCGCCGGCTCCGGACCGAGGACCAGTTCGAGGTAGGAGGTCACCTCGACCGTTCGCTCGACCGGACCGTTGTTGCGCACGCCAACGCCGCGCACTTCGACCGCGTACCCCGGATCGACCGCGATTTCGAGTGTGGTGGTCAGCACGCCGTCGCGGCGCACGTACCGCGCCATCGCCTCGTCGAACCAGTAGCGTGCCGTGCCGCCCGCGGGTTGCGGGGTCGCCGACCACATCGTGTCGCCCTGGAGGTCGCGGACATACACGTAACCGCCCTGCTCACCACCGGCCTGCCCGGCTTGCCAGCGGGTGACAGCGAGGCCCTTCCAGCGGCTGTAGCCGGAACCCGACGCGGCCAGCATCACGGCATACTGGTTGTCGCCGAGCAGGTGGACGGATGCGGCGAACGGTGGAGCATTAGTTGGCATGGTCGAAGGCTCCTCGATCCGCGTGTCGTCCACAATCGGACGATTATCGTGACGCGCACATCAACCGTTCGTGAAAGACGCTGCTTGACGGCGTGCGCGATTCGCCCGACGATGCAGTGATTTGCATCATCCGCGGCACCGCGCAGGCAGGCGCCCGGGACCGGAGGGCATCGATGTCCGAAACCGACGTACAACCCGAAGGCTGTCCGGCCGCGAAAACCGATGCTCCGAGCACACCAGCGGTTCCATCCGACTCCGCGCCGCGCCTGACCTGCTACCGGCTCGATCCACGCGCCGCGCCGATCATCCCGGGGCGTCGGGAACGGGATTGGATGGATGCCACCAACGACCATTACGCGTATCGCTGCCTGCCGCTGTCGATGGCCAACACCAGCGGCTGGGAGTTGACCTCTCCGTTCTCGTTCGAGGCCACCTGGAACGGCGGCCGCGAAGTCGATGCGATCACCGCCAACGCTTCGGGGCTCGATCCGGCGGCGCTGCGCGCGTTCATCACCTCGCATTTCGGCCACGGCGTTCTCACTTTCCACACCGGCTGGCTGTTCCGCACGTCGCCCGGCTGGGGCCTGTGGGTGCGCGGCGCGCCCAACTACGCGAAGGACGGAATCCAGGCGCTGGACGGCATGGTCGAAACCGACTGGCTGCCGTTTCCGTTCACCATGAACTGGCGGTTCACGCGCCCGTGCACCGTACGCTTCGCGACCGGCGACCCGTTCTGCTTCATCACGCTGTGCCCGCATGCATTGCTGGACGACGTCGCGCCACGGCGTGCCAGCATCGACGATGATCCACAGCTCAAAGCCGACTGCGCAGAATGGGGAAGATCGCGCACCGAGTTCAACCGGCTGCTGCACGAGGGCGACCCCGCGACGGTCGCGCGGAAATGGCAGCGCGGCTATTTCCAGGGATTGTCGGCCGAGGGCAGCGCCCCGTTCCATGTCAACAAACGTCGGCTGAAAGCTCCGGAATAGTTTCACGAAAGGCTGAAGAGCGTTATTACGGATGAACACGGATCGACACGGATTTTGTTCCAGGCGCGTGGATCGTGGCGTAGGGCGGGTCTTGACCCGCCGTGGCGAGCGCGCGGTGATGCCGGCGGGTCTTGACCCGCCCTACAGCTCTGCACGGATGCGCACGGGTCTACACGGATTTTGTTCTCGACCCGCTTCTATCCGTGTCAATCCGTGTCGAAAGCTTTTGTCCGGCGCCTCCAACCTGCAACGAAATCACGCGCGGCGTACCATCACGGGTTCGCCGCTTGTCGGCCCGTGTCCACGCAACTCCCGGAGAAACACCATGCAACTTGGAATGATCGGCCTCGGCAAGATGGGCAACTTCATGGCCCAGCGCCTGATGCAGGGCGGCCACGACGTGGTCGGCTACGACCCCAGCGACAAGGCGCGCAAGGCATTGAGCGACGCGGGCGGCAAGCCCATCGATTCGCTCGACAAGCTGATCGCGGCACTGAAGCCGCCGCGCGCGGTGTGGGTGATGGTGCCCGCCGGCAAGCCCACGGACGATACCATCGCCGCGCTCGCACCCAAGCTCGCCAAGGGCGATACCGTGATCGACGGCGGCAATTCCAATTACCGCGACGACCAGCGGCATGCAGAGGAGCTCGGGCATCGCGGCATCCAATTCGTCGACTGCGGTACCAGCGGCGGCGTCTGGGGCCTCAAGGAAGGCTACAGCATGATGGTGGGTGGCGACAAAAAAGTGATCGACCACCTTAAGCCCATCTTCGAGACCCTTGCGCCAGGCAAGGACAAGGGCTGGGGACGGGTCGGACCTGCCGGCTCGGGCCACTTCGTCAAGATGGTCCACAACGGCATCGAATACGGGATGATGCAGGCGTATGCCGAAGGTTTCGCGATCTTCAAGCACAAGGAGGAATTCAAGCTCGACCTGGAGCAGATCGCGCAGATCTGGCGGTATGGATCGGTGGTGCGTTCGTGGCTGCTCGATCTCGCGGCCGATGCACTGAAGAAGGATCCGGAACTGAAGGACATCGCGCCATATGTGGTCGATTCCGGCGAGGGCCGCTGGACGGTCGCCGAAGCCATCGACCTCGATGTGCCGGCGCCGATCATCACCGCCTCGCTGATCGAGCGGCTGCGTTCGCGCGATGCCGATTCGTTCACCGACAAGCTGCTGTCGGCGATGCGCAACGAGTTCGGCGGCCACGCGATGAAGAAGGAAGGTTGATGCCGCACACGCACACCGGCGAACAGGCCGTCCGCTGGCGGGTGTTTCCGGACGAGGTTTCGTTGCAACGCAATGCCCTGGAGCGGGTGGTCGCCTCGGCGCGCGAAGCGATCACCGGCCATGGCGCGTTCGACATCGTGCTGGCCGGCGGCAACACGCCGCGCAAACTGTACCGCGCGCTGCGTCGTGCCGAAGCGGATTGGCCCCGCTGGCACATCTGGTTCGGCGACGAGCGCTGTGCGCCCGCCGACGATCCCGAACGCAACAGCCGAATGGCGCGCGACGAATGGCTCGAGCATGTCGCGATCCCCGCCGCCAACGTCCATGCGATTCCCGCCGAGCGTGGCAGCCGCGAAGCGGCAGCGCTTTACGCGCGCGAGCTGCGCAGCGTCGACGCGTTCGACCTGGTGCTGTTGGGTCTCGGCGAGGACGGCCACACCGCCAGCCTGTTTCCCGGCCATGACTGGGGCACGCACGCCGATTCGCCGGAGGTCATCGCGGTATCCGATGCGCCGAAGCCACCGCCGGAACGCGTTTCCTTGAGCGCGCACCGGCTGTCGCACGCGCATGCCGTGCTGTTCCTCGTCGAGGGCGCCGGAAAGCGCGATGCCATCGCGGCATGGAAACGTGGCGACGCGATCCCCGCGGCAGCGATCGCGCCCGACGCCGGGGTGGATGTGTTGCTGGACGCAGCGGCCGCGTGAGCGAGATTCCCTGTAGGGGGCCCGGCAGGCCCGATCGTCATACCGGGTTCCGATCGGGCCTGCCGGCCCTCCTACAAGCCCGGCGACCCGCTGGCATACCGCGTTCCGTTCGTGCCTGCCGGCTTGGTAGGAGCGGCGGAAGCCGCGATCCCGGTCGATCGGGCCTGCCGGCCCTCCTACAAGCCCGCGATCTCCCCCATGTGCCCGCGGTAGTAACGCAACTCCGCGATCGAATCCTGGATGTCGGACAACGCGGTATGCGCGGAATCCTTGCTGAAGCCCTTGTACACGATTGGCGCCCAGCGGCGTGCCAACTCCTTCAGCGTGGAAACGTCCAGGTTGCGGTAATGGAAATATTTCTCGAGCGCGGGCATCTGCCGGTGCAGGAAACGACGGTCCTGACAAATCGAGTTGCCGCACATCGGTGATTTGCCCGGCGCAACCCACGACTGCAGGAATGCCACGGTTTCGGCTTCGGCGTGTGCGTGCTCGATATCCGACTCGACAACCCGCTGCCACAACCCGGACTTCGAGTGCTGGTGCCGATTCCAGTCGTCCATTGCGAGCAGCCGCGCCTCCTCGTGGCGGATCGCGAACTGCGGCCCTTCGGCGAGAACCTGGAGATCGCGGTCGGTGACCACGGTGGCGATCTCGATGATCGAATCGGTGTCGGGACACAACCCGGTCATCTCGAGGTCGATCCAGATCAGGTTGTCGTCCGCAATCTCGCCCATCGTGTCCTCCGTGGCGCAAGTCTAGCAACAAATCCGCTGCGCACCGGGTCGATTGTCACAGCCGCGCGCACCCCGTAGTCTGCGCGGATGCCGAATCCGACCCTGTTGTGGTACGACTACGAAACCACCGGCACCGACCCGGCGCGCGACCGTCCGGTGCAATTCGCCGCATTGCGCACCGATGTCGATCTTCGTCCGCTGGGCGACCCGGAAATCCTGTATTGCCGTCCGGTACACGACGTATTGCCGCACCCGGAAGCCTGTCTCGTCACCGGCATCGCACCCCAGGACGCCGACCGTGATGGGCTGATCGAACCGGAATTCGCGGGCGCGGTGCACGCGCTGATGGCCGAGCCGGGGACCTGTTCGACCGGCTACAACTCGATCCGCTTCGACGACGAGGTCAACCGCAACCTCTTCTACCGCAACTTCTTCGACCCCTACGAGCACGCCTGGAAGAACGGCAATTCGCGCTGGGACATCATGGACCTCGCGCGCGCCTGCTACGCACTGCGGCCGGCCGGCATCGAGTGGCCGGTCCGCGAAGACGGCACGCCGTCGTTCAAGCTGGAGCACCTCGCGGCCGCCAATCACCTGGACCAGCGGCGCGCCCACGATGCGCTCTCCGACGTCGAGGCGACGCTCGCGCTGGCGCGCCTGCTGCGCGAACGCCAGCCGCGGCTGTACGAATGGTGCTTTGCACTGCGCGACAAGAACGCAGCCTCGTCGAAGCTGGCATCGGCACTACCCGGCATGCAACCGCTGCTGCACGTCTCGGGCAGGTACCCCCCGGCGCGCGGCTGTCTCGCAATGGTCGTTCCGGTCGCGGATCACCCGACGCGCCCCGGCACCTTCATCGTGGCCGACCTCGACAACGACCCGGACGGCTGGGTCGATCTCGACCCGGCCGACCTCGGCGAGCGGATGTTCACGCGGCGTGCGGATCTTCCCGAAGGCATCGAACGACCGCCGCTCAAGGAAGTGCATGCGAACAAGTCGCCGTTCCTTGCGCCGGTCGCGACCTTGCGCGACGTGGACGTGCGGCGCATCGCGCTCGATCCGGAGCGCTGTATGCGGCACCTCGATCGAATTCGCGCCAGCGCCGGGCTCGCCGAGCGTGTGCGCCAGACGTTCGCGGCGCGCAATAACGACCGGGCCGACCGCGGCGACCCGGAGCTGGCCATCTATTCCGGCTTCCTCACGCCCGCCGACCGTGGCTGCTGCGATCGCGTGCGTACCATCCCGCCCGCGCAACTGGGGCATGCTGGCCTCGGCTTCAGGGACCCGCGTTGCGCCGAACTGCTGTTCCGCTATCGTGCCCGCAACTGGCCGGAAACGCTGGATCCAGAAGAACACGAGCGCTGGCGCGTCTTCGTGCGCGACAAGTGGACCCGCGAGACCGGATTGGGGCTGACGCTGGAAAGCTATTTCGCAACCATCGCGCGGCTTCGCACCGAAACGTCGCCCGGCCCGAAACAGGCACTGCTCGACCGGCTGCAGTCGTGGGGCGAAAACGTGCAGCAGGAATTCGGGCTCGCATGACCATGGCACACCGTTACTTCTCGCCTGCCACGTTCCGCTTCCTGCGTGCGCTCGATCGCCACAACCAGCGCACGTGGTTCAAGGCGCACCAGGCCGAGTACGAACGCCATGTCCGCGGACCGTTCCTGCAGTTGATCGCGGACCTCGCCGCGCCGCTCGCGAAGATCAGCACGCACTATCGTGCCGACCCGCGCAAGGTCGGTGGCTCGCTGTTCCGGGTGCAGCGCGACACCCGCTTTTCCCACAACAAGGCCCCGTACAAGCCGTGGGCCGGCGCGCGATTGTTCCATGAGCGCCGCCGCGAAATCGCCGCGCCTTCGTTCTACCTGCACATCGCGCCCGGGGACTGTTTCGTCGGCGCGGGACTGTGGCACCCGGAAAGCCATACGCTCCGCAACGTCCGCGCATTCATCGCGGACAATCCGAGCGCGTGGAAGCGTGCGGTCCACGCCAAGGCGTTCCGGCAACGCTACGAACTGCACGGCGAATCGCTGCTCCGTCCGCCGCACGGTTTTCCGCCCGACC
>JBOHYT010000065.1:0-7550 GCA_050738055.1 Rhodanobacteraceae bacterium | reverse complement strand
AGGTAAGGCAACTGCACCATGATGAAGAAGGCCTGCTCGAACGGATCCTCGATGGCGCGCGCCTTTTCCAGCAGGCTGTCGAAGCATTCGATGATCAGTTGCGGAATCGCGGTCGGGTGATAGACCGAGCCGCCGATGCCGACGTCGATGGTGCGCAACCTGCCGCCGGCCCCTGCATCAGGCAGCAGGTTCTCCGCCAGCAGCGCGTGCAGGTTCTGCAGCGTGTAGCGGTTGAAGTCGATCTCATCGGCTTGGTCGACCAGCATCTCGATGGCCGCCTTGTGGTTGAGGATCATCTGTGCCTCCAGACGGTCCTTGCCTTCGGCATAGCGGCCGAATTCCAGCAGGTTCTGGGTGTCCAGCCGGGAGTAAGTGTTGCCCTCGAGGCGGCTCGACGCCCAGGAGAGATCCACCAACAGGCGGCCCAGGATCTGCCGCGCATACGTGCCGGCGGGCGTCTGGCCGATCCCGGGGCGGCCCAGCGCGCGCAGCCGGTCGCGTGTCTTGCGTGGCAGGTAGAACGTGGAGTTGGGCTGGTATCGATCCAGAAATTGTCGATGAAAACCGGTCGGTGTTCGTCGCGACAACGGCCGTCGGACGAGTACGTGCAATTTGGCGCCGGCGCTGGACGTGCGCACGTAGTCTTCCACCCGCGGCACCCCGACATTCGACGCCTGACCGTCAGGGCTTGGTTCCCTCACTACCAGCGAGACGGCGCCGTGATAGCGCCGTGCGGGCCCCTTGCCCGAAGCCGCCAACCGCCCATGCTCGATGAGCCACGCCAGGCGGCGTTGCAACGAGCGTCGCGGCAGCGTGGGAAAGCGCAGCGCAAGCGCCCCCACCGACACGCCTTGGGTACTTTTCTCGACCGCTGCAATCACGGCATCCAGCTCCGCCTGTGGGGTAACCTTTGGCATCGTTCGGAAGTGGCGCGATTGGGGACGACGAGTTGATTACGCCACATAAAGTGGCGCAATTCAAGCTCCTGTGGTCAATCGCGCCACTTTATGTGGCGCGATATGTGTATCGCGCCACATCGTTTTCTGATGGGTCGCCTTACAGGCGCAGCGGCTCCAGCGAGGTCGGTCGAGCACGCGTGGCGCGGATGACCAGCGCGATGCCGAGTGCGGCCATCGCCCACTCCGAGCATGCCAGCGCCAGCGGCATGCCAATCGAGCCGAAGTGGATGCTGAGAACCACCGCCGCAACCACCAGCACGATCAGCCCGATCATTTCGAAACCGACGCGCATCCACGGCTTGCCCAATGCGGTCAGTACGCTGCCCGCGGCGATGCGGAGCGCCATGCCGGGTACGGCGAGGACCAGCCAGTGGATGATGTGTTCGATGCCGTGATACCTCGGCCCGAACAACCAGACGAACACCGGCGCGATGAACCACAGCACCACGGCCAGCGCGACGCTGTAGGACACCGCCGCCGCAAAAATCCAGCGCAGCAGGCGAAGGGTTTGTTTCGGCTTTTCCTGTCCCTCACGGAACAGCCGCGGCAGGGCCGACAGCAGCATGGCGACCACTGGCAGGGTTGCGGCGCCGATCACGCGCGCGCCGGCCGCATACAAACCGCTGGCGGCGAGCGGGAGAAGTTTGGTAGCCAGCGTCTTGTCGAGTTCCGCGGGGCTGGTGGCAGTGGCACTGAGTGCCGCATAGCCGGCCGCGTTGCGCAGTTCGGAGCCGTTCGGCAGCCGCCAGTTTTTCACGGCGGGCCATGGCGCGGGCATGGTGGATGTTGCGACGCCGAGTGCGATCAGCGACGCGGCGAGGTAGCCATACCCGTACACGGTCAGCGGATCGCGGGGCGCCAGCAGAAAAACCGCCGCCGCAGCGGCGAGGCGCAACGCGAGCGGCAATGTGGTCAGCAGTTGCGAGCGCGCGATCCGGCCGAGTGCCAGATGCTCTGCCGCCGGCAACGTGAACAGGGGTTGCAGCAGGGTTTCGGTGATGCCGATCGCGAGCAGCACTTCGATCGGCACTCCGGCTTCGCGCAGCGCGAGTTCACAGATCAGGAGATAAATCGCGAGCAGAATGCCGCCGCACAAGAGTGTGGAGGGCACGGCGTAGGGCAGGACTTCTGCGCGCCGCGTGGGGTCCTTCGACACTTCTCCCAGCAGTACCACGTGGGTGCCGAACGTCGCGAGCGTGCCAAGCAGCACCGCCAGAGCGGCGATACCTGCGAACGCCCCGAACTGGTGTGGCCCCAGCATCCGCGCGACCAGCAACAGCGTTCCCGCCTGCACCACGAGGCGGAGGCCCAGCACCGCGCTGGTTCGGATGGTTCCCCGAGCGATCGGGCCTTGCGCGTGGCGGACCAGACCTTTCATGTTTTCGCTCGGGTCCGGGCGCCGGTCGATCGATACACGTCGCCCGTAGGAGGGACGGAAGGCCCGATCCAACCTCGCGCGGAGGCGCGGTTTGCTCGCACACCTCGGTCGCGGCTTCCGCCGCTCCTACGGTTGCCTGCGCGGTTACCGCGGTTTTTCGAGATCCCTTTCAGGGCCTCGCTCGGTTGGAAGGCAGTGCCGAACGCCTTGAATGAACCTCGAAAACACGTATCCGATCGATGCGCGTCTCCTGTAGGAGGGCCGGAAGGCCCGATCGAACCTCGCGCGGAGGCGCGGTTTGCTCGCACGCCTCGGTCGCGGCTTCCGCCGCTCCTACGGTTGCCTGCGGGGTTACCGCGGTTTTTCGAGATCCCTTTCAGTGCCTCGCTCGGTTGGAAGGCAGTGCCGAACGCCTTGAATGAACCTCGAAAACACGAATCCGATCGATGCGCGTCTCCTGTAGGAGGGCCGGAAGGCCCGATCCAACCTCGCGCGGAGGCGCGGTTTGCTCGCAAGCCTCGGTCGCGGCTTCCGCCGCTCCTACGGTTGCCTGCGGGGTTACCGCGGTTTTTCGAGATTCGCTTGAGGCGCTCACTCGATTGGAAGATAGGGCCGAACAGCGGGACAGGCAGAACATCCCATTCGGGCTGCAGCCATGTGCTCACGAAAAGTGACGCCGGAAGGCGGGCGGCACCAAGCCGTCCTGTGCGAGCCCGAGCCGATGATGCCAGTACGCCCACGACCGATCGTTGAATTGTCCGGGCTCGGCCTGCTCGATGGCTTGCCTGAAGACGGACGCGCCGAGACGGCCGATGAGTTCCTGCACATCTTCGTAGTCGCCGATGTCCATCACCTGTGCGACAACGCGCAGTGGGTGTCGCACGGCCTGTTCGGGGGTTTCCCACCACACGTACTTGCGCGCCCAAGGCTTCAAGGCGTCGGGGTCGAGTTCGCTCATGAGGCCTCCTCTCGCAGCGCTGCTGACGGCCTCATGTTATCCGGTTGGTGCGCGCCGCCTGTAGGAGGGCCGGAAGGCCCGACCGAATCTCGCGCGGAGGCGCGGTTTGATCGCACGCCCCGGTCGCGGCTTCCGCCGCTCCTGCCGTTGCGCCCACATGTCGACACGAACACCGCGTAGTGCGGGTCGGAGAACGCAGGCGGGGGCCCGCATGCGGGCGGCGATGTCGGGCGTGATGAGGCGCGCGTTTTCGAGCAATGTCATGGCCTCGCGCGCGTCCTGCGGCAAGCCCAGGCGATGCTTGCGTGAAACGTGCATGGCGAGGTCGATGGCGGCTTCACAAGCGCGTTGCAGGTTGAGGACGATCGAGTCTTGTCGGGTGTAGTCGGTTTCCAGTTCCGACTCGTGGCCAACGTATTTTTCCCGGATGCGCGAAAGGCATCGTTCGATGACGGCGGTCTTGTTGAGCAGGACGTCATCAACCACGGATCGACCCCCGGGTTTGGATATCCTCGAGGATGCCGCGGCGGGCTTCGTTGAGGTGGGCGTAGCGGCTGAATGCGGTGGCGGCAAAACTGTCGCAGCGATAGGGATCGCGGCAGAACACGATGTCTCCGGTGGCGACGATTTGGGCCCGCATCACGGTCGAGCAGCGGATCATGTCCACCAGATCGACATCGCGGCCCGCAAGGCTGGCCAATTCGCCGGCAAGCCGGAACAAAAACACCGCATCGAGCGGGCGTTCGGCCTGCAGGCCAAGATCGATGTCGCTGTCAGCACGTTGTCCGGCGGTACCGAAGGAACCGAAGCGATAGACGGCAATCAAGCCCGGCACACGCGAATCCAGTAGCTGCACCAGTCGCGCCAGTAAGGCATTGGGGTCGCTGTCGCGCATGGTCATCGCGGCTGACTCTGTGATGGGGCAGCGTCCTTGCCCAGTTGGTGCAGGTCGGCAAGCATCGTGGCAAGTCCGGCAATGGGATACCCCTCCTGCGGGGGTGGTACCAACTGGGCGATGATGCGCTTGCCCTTGACGATGGCCAGCGGTCGCCGCTGGACGCGCACCCGGTCGATCGCTGCGGAAAGGTTGCGCGCGAGCTGCGTGGTACTGATGACGTGGCTGGTTTCGGTTGCCATGGCCGGTGTCGCGTGGAGACCTTCGCGATTATATGCAAACCGCGATTCACCGCAGCGTAAAGCAATCCTTGGTGTTTGCCGATCCCGGTCTCGCGCGCGTTTCTGCGTGCCATCCATGGCAGACGAGGGCGGCGCCGGCGATGGGGTGGCAACGAGCGGGCCACGTGGTGATGTTGCAAGAACAAGGCCCCGTCGGATTGCCTGTTTCCGGCATTACGTATAAACTACGTCTATACAACGGAGTGATGTGACATGAATACGACCGAACTGGACATCAAATGCTGGGGCAACAGCTTGGGTGTACGCATTCCAGCGTCCGTGGCGCGCGCGGCGCGGCTGCATGCCGATCAGCGTGTGCGCGTGGTGGTGGATGGCCGGCGTGTAGTGATTGAACCCGTGGCGGATGTGCCCATGAATCTGGCGCAGCGTCTGGTCCGGTACGACCTTGCGCGTCACGGCGGTGAGGTCATGGTGGCCGGTCGCGTCGGGGCGGAGCGGTGGTAAAGCGCGCGAGCGGCTGGGTGCCGGACCGGCAAGCGGTCATCTGGATCGATTGCAACCCGCAGGCAGGTCGCGAGATGCGAGACAGGCATCCATTTCTGGTGTTGTCGCCCAAAGCGTTCAGCCAGCGCACGTCGCTGGTGATCGGGTTGCCGATGACTACCGCGGCGTACAACACGGATAATCCCTTTGCTGTCGCAGCCGGGGTGGCCAGCGGTCGCAAAGCGGGTGCCGTCAGTTACGTACTGTGTCACCAGCCGAAGTCGTTTGACTGGCGGGTCAGGCGCGGCAGGCCGCACCCCATGCAGCGCGTCACGGATGCGTGTTTCGCCGAGATTCTGTTGATTCTGAACCAGATCGTGCAACTTGCGTAGCTGATGCCGTGCGTGCGCTTGCGCGCCCGGTCAATCCGCAAAGTTTCAGTACCATGACGCCGCCGGCCGCGGCCATCGCCCGCTCCGAACACGCCAGTGGCGCAAGCCGGCTCAAGTTGCGTACGCCGGCTCAAGGAGCGCAGCGACGAAGCCGGCATTCCTGCCCGGTCCCTGAACTGCCGGCTCCGGCCTTCGGCCTTGAGCCGGCCTACCCGAACTCGAAAAACCGTAGCCGTTCAATCCACGTCGCCCGTAGGAGGGCCGGAAGGCCCGACCGAACCTCGCGCGGAGGCACGGTTTGCTCGCACGCTTCGGTCGCGGCTTCCGCCGCTCACAAGAAACAAAAATTAGGTAGGGCGGAATCGGCGCAGCCGCTTCCGCCAAAGGCGAATCCGGCGGAAACCGCTTCGCGGGTTCCGCCCTACGGCTCTGTTTTATCCGCTTTTTTCCGCGTCGACCCGCGTCAAGAAACTCTTGGCTTTTGATCCGCTTTGATCCGCGTTGATCCGTGTCCAAAGGCTCTACTCTTTTCCGGGCGTTCCGGCCGTCCACCTCTCACAAGTAACAGAAATTAACCGATTGATATTACTGGAGAATTTTCGTTCCTTTCGGGCGTCTACCGGCGCGCCGGTCGGTTGGCTCCTACCGTTGCTTGCAGGTTCACGGGGTTTTTCGAGATCCGCTTGGGTTCAAGACCCAAGCTGTCTTCTGGCTGTTGTGTGCGCCGGACGGTCATGCGAAGAATTTCAGCATCGCAATCGAACAGCAGGGCCGGTATCGGCTGACACCGGTCTATGACGTCCTTTCCGCGTTTCCGGTACTCGGCCACGGCGCCGGCAAGCTGGCGCCCGAGAAGGTGACGATGGCCATGGCAGCCGTGTCCCGCAACCGCCATTACAGGTGGGCGGAAATCCTGCCCAGGCACTGGCTGGCTACTGCCGACGCCTGTGGAATCGATCGGGTCCACGCGCAAGCGGCGCTCGACGATCTGGTCAAGGCCACGCCCGGGGTTCTCGGCGAGGTGGCGGCAAGTTTGCCACCCGGATTTCCCGTGAAGGTAAGCGAGCCGATCTTGCGCGGCATCGAGGCGACCTGCAAACGGCTTGCCGCCGTCGGGTGAGTGCCGTGCCATGGTGTGATCGATGCGCCTCGCCCGTAGGAGGGCCGGAAGGCCCGATCGTCGGAAGGCCCGATCGAACCTCGCGCGAAGGCGCGGTTTGATCGCACGCCTCGGTCGCGGCTTCCGCCGCTCCTACAAGTGCTTGCGGGTTTACCGCGGGTTGAAGCAAATCGCCCGTAGGAGGGCCGGAAGGCCCGACCGCCGGAAGGTCCGATCACACCGTCAGGCTGCGCACGGTATCGATCACCCGGTCCACGTCCGCGTCGGTCAGTTTGGGCGACAGCGGCAGGCTGACGGTCTGGCGGCCGAGGCGCGTGGCGTTGGGCCATTGTTCGGGCTTCCAGCCGTAGCGTTGCTGGTAGTAGGGATGCTCGGGCACGGCGAGGTAGTGCACGCCGGTGCCGATGCGGCGCGCGTTCATCGCGTCGAGGAAGGCGTCGCGCGCGATGCCGCAGCGTGCTTCATCCACCATGATCGTGAACAGGTGGTACGCATGGCGCGTGTTCGGTGCGGGTGGCGCGGGCAGGCCGATCGGCAGACCGGCGAAGGCTTCCATGTAGCGATTCCACACTTGCTCGCGGCGCTTCCAGTTCCGCTCGACGCGCGCCAACTGGTGGATGCCGATCGCGGCCTGCAGGTCCATCATGTTGTACTTGAAACCCGCTTCGATGACTTGGTAATGCTTGTAGCCCTGGTCGCCGAAGCGGTGCCAGGCGTCCTTGCTCATGCCGTGGAGTGCGAGCACTTTGGCGCGTGCGACGTGTGCTTCGTCGCGGCCGACGATCATCCCGCCTTCGCCGGTGACGACGTTCTTGGTCGCGTAGAAACTGAAAGTACCGAAGTCACCGAACGTTCCGGCCTTGCGTCCGTGATACGTGGTCTCGATCGCGTGCGCGCAATCCTCGATCACCATCAAATCGTGCCTCGAAGCGATCGCCATGATCGCGTCCATCTCGCAGGCGCGCCCCGCAAAGTGCACCGGCAGGATCGCCCGCGTGCGCGGCGTGATCGCCGACTCGATCGCGGCCGGATCGATGCACTGCGTCGCGGGATCGACGTCGGCCAGTACCGGTGTGAGGCCCGCATGGATGATCGCATTCACCGATGCACAGAAAGTCATCGG
>JBOHYT010000064.1:0-2235 GCA_050738055.1 Rhodanobacteraceae bacterium | reverse complement strand
ATGCGCTCACGCAAGTTGCTGGGCAACGCAAGCTATTTCGCGTTTACCGCCACGCCCAAGAACAAGACGCTGGAGATGTTCGGCGAACCGCTGCCTTCGGATGCCAACGGCAAGGTACAGCACAAGCCGTTCCACAGCTACACGATGAAGCAGGCGATCCAGGAGCATTTCATTCTGGATGTGCTCGCCAGCTACACGCCAGTTGACAGCTATTACCGGCTCATCAAGAAGATCGAGGACGACCCTGAATTCGACGCGCGTCGCGCCGAGAAAAAGTTGCGGCGGTACGTTGAAAGCCACGAACACGCGATCCGGCGCAAGGCCGAGATCATGGTGGACCATTTCCATGAGCAGGTGATCGCACGCAACAAGATCGGTGGTGAAGCACGGGCCATGGTGGTGGCCACGGGCATTGAACGCGCGATCCAGTATTTCCATGCCTTCCGCGAGTACCTCACCGAGCGCAAGAGCCCCGTATCAGGCGATCGTGGCCTTCTCGGGCGAGCACGACTATGGCGCCGGGAAAGTGACGGAGGCCTCGCTCAACGGCTTCCCGTCCAAGGATATTGCGGACAACATCCAGAAAGACCCGTACCGCTTCCTGATCTGTGCTGACAAATTCCAGACGGGGTACGACGAGCCGCTGTTGCACACCATGTACGTGGACAAGGTGCTATCCAATATCAAGGCGGTGCAGACCCTGTCGCGCCTCAACCGCGCGCACCCGAAGAAACACGACACGTTCGTGTTGGACTTCATGAACAGCGCGGACGACATCCGCGATGCGTTCGAGCCCTACTACCGAACGACGTTCTTGAGCGAAGAGACCGATCCGAACAAGTTGCACGATTTGCAATCGGAACTGGACCAGCAACAGGTCTACTCGGTTACGCAAATTGACGACTTTGTGCAGCGGTATCTGGCCGGGACTGCTCGTGAAGCGCTCGACCCCATCCTCGATGCCTGCGTGGCGACGTACAAGGACACGCTGGACGAAGACGAGCAGGTAAAGTTCAAAGGTAACGCCAAGGCCTTCGTGCGCGTGTACGGCTTCCTCGCATCGAGCCTCCCGTATTCCAATGTGACGTGGGAGAAACTATCCATCTTCCTTGCGTTCCTTGTGCCCAAGCTTCCAGCCCCCATCGAAGAAGACCTGTCACGTGGCGTCCTGCAAGCAATCGACATGGACAGCTATCGCGTCGAGAAGCGCACCAGCATGAAAATTGCGCTGGCCGACCAGGACGCGCAGATCAATCCGCTGCCGACGAGCGGAGGTGGCCACAAGCCCGAACCGGAGATCGACCGGCTCTCCAACATCCTGAAGTCGTTCAATGACCTGTTCGGCAACATTCCGTGGAGCGACGCTGACCGCGTGCGCCAGATCGTGACCAAAGAGATTCCTGCACGAGTCGAAGCCGATCGGGCCTACCAGAACGCCCGGCTGAACTCCGACCCACAGAACGCACGCATCGAGCACGACAAGGCGCTGGGCCGCGTCATGACAGCCCTGCTGAACGACGATACGCAGTTGTTCAAGCAATTCCAGGACAACGACGACTTTCGGCGTTGGCTGGCCGATACGGTTTTCAACCTCACGTACCGATCGCAAGGCACCTCGGCAGATCGGCGCCAAGGCGAATCAGCTGCGTAGCAGCCATAGTTGCACTCAAGTGTAGCGTTTTGGGTGCCTTGCGCTCGCAGCGCGGGGTTGCAACCGAAGTTCCACTTCACGGAGGTCAGGGTGAACTCACGTCTCGCAGGTTTGCTGGCCACGGGCGTCGTCGCTGCCTTTGCGTTTGGATCGTCCAGCCATGCGGCATCGGTTTCCCGATCTCAGGTAACGACGGTGGTGGAAGCCGCGGTACGGCCCGTGATGGCGAAGGACGGTATCCCCGGGATGGCCGTCGGGCTCACGGTGGACGGCAAATCGTACGTGTTCAACTACGGCGTGGCGTCGAAGGCGACTGGCCAGCCGGTCACCGGAAACACGCTGTTTGAAATCGGATCCGTCAGCAAAACCTTCACGGCGACGCTGGCGGCTTACGCGCAACGGGAAGGCGATCTCTCGCTGGCGGACAAGGTCGGCAAGTACTTGCCGTCGCTGCGGGGTACCCCGTTCGGCAACGTGAGCCTGCTCAGCCTGGGCACCCATACGCCCGGCGGGCTGCCGTTGCAGGTTCCCGACGATGTCCACGACGACGCGCAGTTGCTGCGGTATTTGCAAGCGTGGCGGCC
>JBOHYT010000063.1:0-6713 GCA_050738055.1 Rhodanobacteraceae bacterium | reverse complement strand
CAACGCGATCAACTGCACACGGCCCGACAGGTTGTGCAACACCAGCACGTCGCCGCGCGGGTCGTCGAGTTCCCATGCCGCGACCTGCCGATTGCCGTCGCGCCAGTCGCGCGCCACGCCGTCGCGCAACGCGGGGATGTCGCGTCGCCAACCGATCAGCATCCGGTACCAGTTGAGCAGCGAGCCCGGATCGGCGTTCTCGGCTTGCACCGAAACCGCGGGGCCGTCGCCCGCGGTCCAGCCTTCCCAAGTCGGTTGGCCCGGACCGTTTCCGGTGCGGTACCAGCGCATCGGTTCGCGCAGGTGCGGGTCGGGTTTCTCCCCGCGCATCCCGAGTTCCTCGCCGTAATAGATGAACGGATGGCCCGGAAGCGTCAGCAGCATCGCGGCCGCGACACGCATGTGGTCCGGGTTGTCGTCGACTTGGCTCATCACACGTTCCTGGTCGTGGTTGGACAGGAGCGGCGCATCGTCGAAGCGCCCGTGGGCGGCGGCGCGATAAGCGGCATCGCGACGCTCAAGCGTCGCGCCGATATCACGGTCGCGCTCCTGTTTCGCACTCTCGATCAGCCGGGCGGCCAGTGGAAGGTCGAACGTTGCATCCACCGCTCCCATCCATGGCGCGAGTTCATTCGGATTCTCCGGCCATACCTCGCCCACCAACCACGCGCGTGGATCCACTGTGTCGATGCCGCGATGGAACTCGTGCCACCAGTCCAGGTTTTTGCGCAATACGACCGGACTGTCGAAGTCGGTCTCGAAGTTGTCATAGATGTTTTGCGCAGCATCGAGACGAAAGCCATCCACGCCCTTCTTCAGCCAGAACTTCCCGACTTCGATCATCTCCTTGCGCACGGCGGCATCGTCGTAATTGAGGTCCGGCATGCTGGCGTCGAAGACGCCCAGGTAACTTTGTGCGCCCGGAAGTGCATGCCACGCAAAACCGCCGGTGGCGCTGATCGCCTTGAGATCGGTGTCCGGCGTCGCCCACGTGTACCAGTCGTGATAACGACTGTGCGGATCGCGCGCGGCCTCGAACCAGGGATTCTTGTCGCTGGTGTGGTTGGCGACGAAGTCGATGATGACCTTGATGCCGCGCTTGTGCGCTTCCTTGAGCAGCCGCTCGAAGTCGGCCATAGTCCCGTACTGCGGGTTGATGGTGTAGTAGTCGGTGACGTCGTAACCGTGATAGCTCGGCGAGGGATTAATCGGCATCAGCCAGATGCCGCTGACGCCAAGCTTTTGCAGATAATCGAGTTTCGCGGTGACACCATTCAAGTCGCCGATGCCATCGCCGTTGGTGTCGTACCAACTGCGCACGAAGATCTCGTAGTACACGTCCGACGGCGCCCGGCTTGAAGCCGCACCGCGCGCGCCGGTTGACGCATGCGCCGACGACGTCAGCGCGACGCCACTCGACGCAAACAACGCGAACAGCAGCAGCGCGATTCGGGCCGCGATGCGCTTCACGATGCGCTCCGCTCGAGGGGTCGCCGCGGCGAAGGAGCAACCGCCGCGGCCGGCGCTGCGCAGGCACGCGCAACGAAATCATCGTGCATAGGCAACTTTGCAACGGTGCGGTTCACCAGCGTGCGAATGTCGGAGAGAAAGCCCTCGAGCTTGGACTCTTCCAGTTCATCCGCGAGCGGATGGTATTGCGCGGGTTCGATGCGCTGGCCCAGCATCACCTGCAGCCAGCCGACCTCGGTGAAGAGTTCATCGGAGTCGCGAAAGATCAGTCCGGTGCGGCGGAACAAGTCGATCCGGCGCTGAAGTTCCAACGGTACATCCATCGCCGCGCATTGCCGCCAGAACGGCGTGTCGTCCCGCTCGGTGGCCTTGTAGTGCAGGATCAGGAAATCGCGCACGCGCTCGTACTCGAAACGCGTCTGGCGGTTGTAGGTGTCGACCAGCACGGGGTCGCAGCGGCGGTCCGGGAACATGCCGAGGAATCGCGCGAGGCCGGACTGCACCAGATGAATGCTGGTCGATTCCAGCGGCTCCATGAAGCCGGCCGCCAGACCCAGCGCGAGGCAGTTGCGGTTCCACGCGAGGCGCCGCATGCCGGTGGTGAAGCGCAGTGGGCGCGGGTCTTCCAGTGGTTCGCTCGCGAGGTTCGACAGGAGTTGTGCGGCGGCTTCGTCGTCGCTCAGGAACCGGCTGGAATAGACGTGGCCGTTGCCGGTGCGGTGCTGCAACGCGATCCGCCATTGCCAGCCGGAAGTGCGCGCGAAGGCCTGGGTGTAGGGGCGCATCGGCGTGGTGCGGGCACTGGCGACGGCGAGCGCGCGGTCGCACGGCAGCCAGTGCTGCCAGTTTTCGTAGCCGGTCTTCAGCGCGCCCTCGATCAGGAGGCCGCGGAATCCGGAACAGTCGATGAAGAAGTCACCCTCGACGGTTTCGCCACCGTCCAGCGCAAGCGATTCGATGAAACCGTCTCCGCCGCGCAGGTTCACGCCGACCACCTTGCCTTCGGTGCGGCGCACCCTGCCCTCCGGAATGCGTTCGCGCAGGTAGTGGGCGTAGCGCGCGGCGTCGAACTGGTAGGCATAGCGGATGCCGGCGAGCGGAGTGTCCGGCACCTTGTCGAGTCGCGCGAACTTGTCCTTCGTGGCGGCCGCGGCGTTCAACGAGTACGCCCACAACGAATGCGTGTCGCCACGCGCCCGCGCACGCAACCAGTAGTGATGGAACGGCAGCAGGCCGAGCGGCAATCCGACGTCACCGAAACCGTGCAGGTACGAATCCCCCAATCGACCCCAGTCGTTGAGCTGCACGCCCAGCTTGTACGTGCCGTGGGTGCAACGCAGCATGTCGTTCTCGTCGATGCCGAGGAACGCATTGATGTGCAGGATCTGCGGGATAGTCGCCTCGCCCACGCCGACGGTGCCGATTTCGGCCGATTCGACCAGGCGGATTTCGCGCTCGGGCCCGAGCCCGCGCGCCAGCAGCGCGGCCGCCAGCCAGCCGGCGGTGCCGCCGCCCACGATCACCACACGGCGGATCGCATCGTCATTCATCGAGGAAGGGTACAACGTTCGATTTGCATGGTTGAGTCAAGAGAGCGGAAGCCTTTGACACGGATCGACAGGGACAGCAGAAACCTTTGACACGGATTGACAGGGATAACAGTCGATAAAAATGGTTTTCGGTTTTAATCCGCCTTTTCCGTGTCGGCCGACGCCGCTTTTTTTCATGACAGAGACATTCTGACGCCGATGAACGCGGACAGCCGCGGATAAAGAACAAGCGAAAGCTTTTGACGCAGATGAACACGGACGGCAGAAGCCTTTGACACGGATTGACACGGATTTGACACGGATAAAAGCTGATGGGAATGGTTTCCGGTTTCGCGATTCGCGCTGAAATTCAACAAACCAGGTCGCCATTCCGGGGGCTGCGCCGGCTTCATGGCGCGGCAACCCGGGATGACGACAAATTATTGTCCGTTTCCGTGTGATGAGATTTTCTGACATGTAGCGCGAATCAAAAGGCTTTGACGCGGATGAACGCGGATGAACGCGGATAAAAGCGGATCTGATTCGCGCCGATGTTCAACAAACCAGGTGGTCATTCCGGGGGCTGCGCCGGCTTCATGGCGCGGCAACCCGGAATCCATCTTGATCTTGCCATTCCGATCAGCAAAAAATGGATTCCGGGTTCCGCCCGCAAACGGCGCGGCCGGCCCCGGAATGACGACAAATTATTGTCCGTTCCGCGCGTTCGAAATTTGCTGGCATGTAGCGCTAATCAACGCGGGCGGCCCCGGATGACGCCGGTCTCATGCTTTCCCGACCCCCAATTCCCGATTCCCGACTCCGGCGCTGGACCATGTCAGAACTTGTACGAAATGCCGGCTTCGTACCGGCGTCCGTACAGCTCCCATGTCTGTGCCTGGCGCGGGTCGTTGTTCTGGTAGGTGACGAATTTCTGGTTGCTGAGGTTCGAACCCTGCAGGATGAAGGTCAACCCCTTCAGCCTGCCGGTATCGATGCCGTAGCTGACCTGCGCCGAATAGGTGCTGCCGCCTTCGATGGTCTGCTCGATGCGCGTGGCGCTGATGCCGGAAACCCGACCGAGAAAACTGCTGCGATAAGTATCGCTTACGCGCGCCTGGAAGCCGCGGTACTGGTAATACAGCGTCGCGTCGGCTACCCACTGGGAAAGGCCAGGCACGGTGATCGGGGCCGGGTTGGTTCCAAACACCAGCGAGCTCTTGGTGTAGTTGCCGCTCACGATCACGCCGAAACCGTTGAGGTACGGCGTGAAGTGACCCAGCGGCATGTTCAAGGTTGCCTGCAAGCCCTTCACATAGCCGTGGCCGTCGTTGACCGGCCCTGAAACCGTACCGAACGGGGTTCCCAATTGCTTCTGCTGCGCCGGGCTCAGGTAAGCCGGAATGAACGCCGAAAAGTCGTACAGGTACGCGGCGTTCGGATCGATGTAATCGTGCAGCGAGAGGAAGTATCCCGAAAGCGCGACGTAGCCGGCTCCTCCGGCATTGCACAGCGGCGACTGCCGGGCTTCGTTGGACGTGCACTGGTAATCGGACGTCGCACCGCTGAAGTAGTGCTCGTAGCTGATGTTGTAGTTGTCGGCGCGGGTCGGGAGCAGCTTCGCATTGCCGCCCGACGCACTGAAATAGCTCTGGTTGGGGTTGGTCGAGGCAAGGTGCGTAATGTCCGCGTTGATGCCAACGCTCGCGCTCATCTGGTCCATGCGTGGTCGCGCGATCGTCTTCGCCGCGCTGAAGCGCAAATCATCGTTCTGCGTCAATCCGAACACCAGGTTCAGGCTGGGCAGCCAGCGGGTGTAATTGGTACCGCCGGAGATCGGCTTCAGTTCGACGCTGGCGCCATTGGTGCCGCCGGCACTGAGCGAGGCCGACTGGCCCGAAGTCGTCTGGCTGGTATGCGCCGCCTGCACGCCGAAGTTGCCGCGCAACGATACGTTGCCGAGGTTGGTGTCGAGGTTGAACTGCAGGTAGGAGGTCACGTCGCGCTCGCGCACCGCCCAGTTCGGCGGTACCGAAATCGAGGACAGCGAGGTCGGGAACAACTGGTAGGTGCCGTTGGCGATCAGCGCGAGCGGGTTGTAGATGACCTGTTGGCCGATCCCCATCCAGGACAGCGGATCGCCGGTCGTCACGTCGGCCGGCAGCGGCGCGGTCTTCGCGCCACCCGGGAAAATCAGGAAATCCTGATCGATGTTGTAGTTCTTGTTGCGGGTGCCGCGGTCCACACCGAATTCCATGCTGGAGATCGGACCGCTGAGGAAACTGCGCTTCACGGCCGCGCGCAGGTTGGCGAGATAGTCGTTGGTGTAAGGAGCATTGATGAAACCGCCCTGCACCACCGGCGGGGTCGCTCCCGACCCCCAACCCTGCGGGTCGGTCAGCACGATCAAGCTGGTGTCCGCGTAATTCAGGCTTGGGTTGAGCACCAGCATGCTATTGGCCAGTTCACTGAATGCGACGGTGTCGTGGGCGCCGCCAGTTACGCCGTAACCGGTGCCGGAATAGCTCTCCAGCAGCACGTCGCGACGGTCGGCACGCGAATAATTGGCGTCGATGGCCGCCGACCATTCGGAATTGAAGCGGATCCTCGCGTTCCAGTCGATGTTCCAGACCTTCGCCTTGGTGTTGTTGTAGTCGTTGCGGACGACCGGCTTCACGTTGCCGTAGGTGCCGCTTTGCACGAAACCGTTCACCACCTTGCCGCCGGGTTGCAGCTTGGCGCTGCTGTAGAACAGCGGGAACTCCATGCCCTTGGCCTGCTGGGTTTCGTTGAAGTTGTCGTAGGTGAAATCCAGCGTGCTGGAAAACGCGTCCGAGGGCCGCCACTCGAACGTGGCGAGATAGCCCTGGCGCTTCATCAGGTCGGAGATGCCGTAGTTCTTGGAGCCGCCGACCACCAGGTCGCCATTCGCGTCTTTGGCGTATCCCCAAGGAGCCTGATGCTCGATCTGGGCCGGATTGGCTTCGAAGTCGACGCCGAGGGTGATGCCGAACGTATGGTCGGCAAACTGATCCACATACACGCCATCGAGGTGATAGCCGTGATCGCTCACGCCCGGCCCGTCGGCGAGCTGACCCATGCCGTCCCAGATGTAGTTCGCGTTGACCGCCACCGTTCGCTGAGCGCTGTCCAGCGGGCGGACCGTGTGCATGTCGACCGTACCCGCCAGGCCCTGTCCGATCAGGTTGGCGCTGGGGCTCATGTGCACCACCACGCTGCCGAACCAGCTCTGCGGGTACTGGTCGAACTGCACGTCGCGGTTGTTGGAGGTACTCACCTGCTGGTTGCCGTTGACCAGCGCGGTGCTGAAGTCGGGTCCGAGGCCGTGGATCGTGAGCACCTGCGGACGACCATTGAGCGTCTGCACCGCGAGGCCGGGCAGGCGGCCGAGTGCGTCGGCGATGCTGGTGCCGGGCAGCTTGCCGATCTGTTCGGCCGATACCGCCTCCACGATGGAATTGGACTGGCGCTTGATTTCGACCGAATTCTGCACGCTGCTGGCAAAACCCGTGACCTGCACGGCACCGAGCGTGACGGCCTTCTGTTTCTGCTTCTGTTGCTCCTGCTGTTTCTTCTTCTTGTTCTCCTCGGCCTTGGTTTGCGTCGATTGCGCGGGCTGCGCTTGGTCGGATTGCTGCGGGGTCTGCTGGGCGCTGCCCGAAGCACCGCTTGCCGCGAAAGCGATGTTGGTACAGG
>JBOHYT010000062.1:0-4350 GCA_050738055.1 Rhodanobacteraceae bacterium | reverse complement strand
GCTTTTTCCAGGGTGAACAGGTCGAGCCAGTGACGCGCCGCCGTGGCATCGGCCGGATAGCTCTCGACGCCGGCAATGTTCTCGCGGTACGCATCGAGGAACGCGCTCGTCGCCGCGGCGCGCCACTGTCGCACAAACGCCGCGAGGTCCTGTGCGGTGCTGGCGAGCGAGGCCGGCAGGCGCATCTGCGCAGCAGCCGCGGCGTAATCGAGGGAACGCAGCATCCCGGCGACATCGCGCAGCGGAGAAAACTTGCCGAGCCGTTGCTCCAGCGGCTTTTCCGGTTCGCCCTCGAAATCCACGATCATCCAGTCGTCCTTGGCGAGCAGCACCTGGCCCAGATGGTAGTCGCCGTGGATGCGGGTCTTGGCGGCGGCGAGATCCGGGCCGCCCAGCCGGTCGACCAGCGCCAGGCATTCCGGTCGCCGTCCGAGCAATGATTGCGCTTCCGCGTGTACGGGCTCGGCCAGCCTGCCGAGCGCGTGTTCGAGCGCGTCGAAGGCATGTCCGACCTGTTGGCGCGCCGCATCGCGCCACGCGCGCATGTCCGCGTGGCCAATCGGCTCGGGCGTGAATGCCGCCGCGGAATCCCGCGTCGCGAAGGCACGATGCAATTCGGCGGTGCGACGGCCGAGCGTGCGCAGCAGGTCGACATAAAAGTCTTCGAACATGATCTGCGCGGGGTCTGGCTGCGCCGCCAACGCGGCTTCCTCGAGCCGCCGTTCCAGGTGCTCGACGGTCTGGGTCCAGCCGTCGCCCTGGTTGCGTATGAAAGCCTGCGCGACCGCCAACATCGTCGAGACGCCATCGGCGCCGACGCGTTCCAGGGTGCCGAGCAGCGGCGGAGTATTGGCAAAGCCGACCCCTGTGAGAAAGCGTGCCACTTCGACTTCCGGATGCGCACCCGCGGTCAGCTTGCGGTACAGCTTCAGCATCATCGCGTCGCCGACGCGGATCGAGGTGTTGCTCTGTTCCACGCCGAGCCGGCGGATCTCGGTGTCCGCATCGATCGCGACGCCGGAAAGCTGCGGTGTGGACGCGAATACCAGCCGGCCATCGTCGGTCGCGAGTTCGCGGTTCGCCCCCATCGCGGCGATGAGGCTGCGGGTGAACGATTCGACGGCGCTCGCATCCACCAGCGATCCGAGCCGCGGGCCGCGTCGCACCCGCGCCAGCGTATAGGGCAGCAACGGCCAGCCCGCCGCGTCGCCTTCCTCGTGCGCAAGTGCCAGCGGCAGGAAATAGCGCTGGAATCCGCCGTCGGCAAACTTCGCTTCGAATTCCGCGACCAGCAGATCGTCGCCCATGGACGACGCCGCGCAAAGCCGGGCGGTGTTGATGTGCCGGTCCTTGTTGGCGAACCAGCGCTGCTTGGCGAGGAACGGCGGAACCACTTCCTGTTCGAGCACGCGGCGCGCTGGCGCCTTGACGATATCCGTGAGGCCCGTGCGCGCGACCAGCGTCACGAACTCCGGCTCGATTTCCGGAGTCTGTTCGTGCCATGCCGGCACCGCTTCTTCGCTCGCGAGCAGGAACCAGTGGAATCCGTAGGCGGGCAGCGTGAGCAGGTAATACATCTCGCCGATCGGCGGAAAGGCGGCGCGGCCGAACAACTCGATCGGCACGCGGCCCTTGAAGCGCGAAAGATCCAGCTCCACCGCTTGTGCGGCGCGCGACAGGTTGAACACGCACAACAGCGCTTCGTCGTCGTGCTCGCGAAGGTACGCGAGGATCTTGCGGTTGCCGGGATACAGGAACGTGATGATGCCGCGCCCGAACGCGCGGTGTTCCTGGCGCACGCCGACCATCCGCCGCGTCCAGTTGAGCAGGCTGGACGGCGAACGTGCCTGTGCCTCGACGTTGAGCGCGCCGAAGCCGTAGATCGGATCCATGATCGGCGGCAGATACAGGCGTGCCGGGTCGGCTTTCGAAAAGCCGCCGTTGCGGTCGGGCGACCACTGCATCGGCGTACGCACGCCATCGCGATCGCCGAGGAACACGTTGTCGCCCATGCCGATCTCGTCGCCGTAGTACATCACCGGCGTACCCGGCAGCGAGAACAGCAGGCCGTTCATCAACTCGATCTTGCGCCGGTCGTTGCCCATCAACGACGCGAGCCGGCGTCGGATACCGAGGTTGATGCGCATCCGACGATCGTCGGCGTACACGTTCCAGAGATAATCGCGTTCGCGCTCGGTGACCATTTCCAGCGTCAATTCGTCGTGGTTGCGCAGGAAGATCGCCCACTGGCAATTGTCCGGAATGTCCGGCGTCTGGCGCATGATGTCGGTGACCGGATGGCGGTCCTCGCGCGCGATCGCCATGTAGATGCGCGGCATCAGCGGAAAGTGGAACGCCATGTGGCATTCGTCGCCGTCGCCGAAGTAGGGCAGCACGTCCTCGGGCCACTGGTTGGCTTCGGCCAGCAGCATGCGGTCCGGAAAATGCGCATCCACTTCGGCGCGGATCTTCTTCAGCACCGCGTGGGTTTCCGGCAGGTTTTCGTTGCTGGTTCCCTCGCGCTCGACGAGGTACGGCACCGCATCCAGCCGCAATCCGTCGACCCCGGCATCGAGCCAGAAGTGCAGCACCCGCGTGACTTCCTTGAGGACGTGCGGATTGTCGAAGTTGAGGTCGGGCTGGTGCGAATAAAAGCGGTGCCAGTAGAACGCCTGCGCCTGCTCGTCCCAGGTCCAGTTCGAGCGTTCGGTGTCGAGGAAGATGATCCGGGTGCCGGCGTATTTTTCGTCCGTGTCGCTCCACACGTAGTAATCGCGGTGCACCGAGCCCGGCTTGGCCCGACGCGCGCGCTGGAACCACGGGTGCTGGTCCGAGGTGTGGTTGATCACGAGTTCGGTGATCACGCGCAGTCCGCGCTGATGGCATGCGCGCACGAATTGCCGGAAGTCGCGCAGGCTCCCGTAGTGCGGGTGGACGTTGCGATACCAGGCGATGTCGTAGCCATCGTCGCGCAGCGGCGACGGATAGAACGGCAGCAGCCATACCGCGGTGATCCCGAGTTCCTTCAGGTAGTCGAGCTTGGCCGCGAGCCCCGCGAAATCACCGATGCCGTCGTTGTTGGAATCGAAATACGCCTTGACGTGCAATTGGTAGACGACCGCGTCCTTGTACCACAGCGGGTCGCTGGGCGCTGCGGTTGCCTCGGGCTGTGGCTGGACGTTCGAGTTCACTCTTGTGCTCTCAAGAAACAAGTTGCGTAGGCCGCCTCAAGGAGCGCAGCGACGGAGCCGGCATTCCTGCCAATCCCTGAGCTGCCGGCTCCGGCCTTCGGCCTTGAGCCGGCCTACCCGCATACTTGCAAGAAAAAATCCCGTGAATCGTTGTTGCAAAATCACAAATCTTTTGCCACGGATCGACACGGATCGACACGGATCGGCACGGATCACACGGATCGAAAGCCCGCTTTTATCCATGCGTATCCGTGTCCATCCGTGCTAATCCGTGGTAAAAAGTTTTCGAGAAACCAATTCCGCAAGTTCTCCCGTCATGCCGTCGTCGGCCACACGCGCCAGATCGCGCAGGGATTCGCGACGGGGTCGAGGCGCAGCCGCTGCCATTTGCTGCGCCACTGGAAGCGGTAGCCTTCCAGCAGATCCAGCACTTCCACGCTGGCATAGTCGTCGAGGCCGAGCGTGTAGAGCGGCAACTCGATGTCCGCCTCGTGCGCGTGGTGAGGATCGAGGTTCACCGCGACCCACACGCTGTTGCGGCCATCGGCGCTGGTCTTGCCGTAGAACAGGATGTTGTCGTCGTGCGCGGGGTGGAAGCGCAGGTTGGTGAATTCCTGCAGCGCCGGGTTTTCGCGCCGCGTGCGGTTGAGCTTCGCGATGAAATCGCGCAGGTTTCCCGGCGCATCGAAGTCACGCACCTTCAACTGGTATTTCTCCGAGTCGAGGTATTCCTCGCGACCGGGGATCGGCGCAGATTCGCACAGCTCGAAGCCGCTGTAGATGCCCCAGGCGCTGGACAGCGTCGCGGCCAGCGCGGCGCGGGTCTGGAACGCGACGCGCCCGCCGGTCTGCAGGATCGGTGGATTGATGTCGGGCGTGTTCACGAAGAAATTCGGCCGCATGAATTCCCTCGATGCCTCGGTGGTCAGCTCGGTCAGATAGTTGGTCAATTCGGCTTTGGTGTTGCGCCACGTGAAATAGCTGTAGGACTGGGTGAAACCGGCCTTGGCCAGTTTCTTCATCATCTTGGGCCGCGTGAACGCCTCGGCCAGGAAGATCACGGCAGGATCGCGATCCTGGATCTCGCGGATCAGCCACTCCCAGAATGGCACGGGCTTGGTGTGCGGATTGTCAACGCGGAAGATGCGCACGCCCTGGT
>JBOHYT010000061.1:0-6427 GCA_050738055.1 Rhodanobacteraceae bacterium | reverse complement strand
CTCGGCGTGCGCGAGGCTCCAGCCGATCCGTATGCGGCGTTGCTTGGCGAGCCCGACGGCGTCGTGATGGCCGGCACACCACGAATGCCTGATGCGCGGGTGGGCGACGCTCCACCGCTCGGCTACGCGCTGGCGCAACTCCGGGGCATCTACATCCTCGCCGAGAACGCACACGGACTCGTGCTCGTGGACATGCACGCCGCGCACGAGCGGGTGACCTACGAAAAGCTCAAGGCGGCGCGCGACGCCCGGCAGGTCCGCTCGCAACCGTTGCTGGTGCCCGAAGCCATCGCGGTCAGCGAGCGCGAGGCCGTGGCGGCGGAGAAAAACGCGGAAGCCCTCGCGGCGTGCGGGTTCGAACTCGACCGCAGCGGCCCGCGGCAGGTCACCGCGCGCAGGATTCCCGCGTTGCTGGACGGCGCCGATGCCGCAAGACTGGCGCGCGACGTGCTCGCGGAACTCGCCGAGCACGGCAGCTCGCGGCACCTGGAGGAATTGCAGAACGAGCTGCTGGCCACGGCGGCCTGCCATGGTTCGGTGCGTGCGCACCGACGGCTCACGATTCCGGAAATGAACGGGCTCTTGCGCGAGATGGAAGCGACCGAGCGCTCCGGCCAGTGCAACCATGGGCGGCCGACGTGGACGCAGCTTTCCCTCCAGGAGTTGGACAAACTGTTTCTGCGTGGGAGGTGACGGCGTCCTTGATGCGGTGGTCCTCCTTCCCAAGAGAAAATTCCGTAGACCCTTGTTGAAACGCAGAAACCGTTTGCCACGGATCGACACGGATCACACGCTCTTATCCGTGTCCATCCGTGCAAATCCGTGGCAAAAATGCTCTTGAGAAACCCATTCGCACCCGCAGGACCGCAGCTCGGGATGACAGGAACATGGATACGCGTGACTCGTATTTGCAGGAAATCGAACGCTGGCACGCGGCGCGCATCGAACGCCTGACCGCACCGAATGGCTGGCTGAGCCTGGTCGGCCTCGAATGGCTGAAGCCGGGGACCAACCGCATCGGCAGTGCCGCGGACAACGACATCGTGCTGGCCAAGGCCCCCCGGTATCTCGGCCGCATCGAATGGGACGAGGACGGCGCGTTGTCGCTCGCGCTGGATCCGGCGGCCGATGTCCTGGTGGACGGCCGGCGCGCCACGCACGCGACCCTCGTGGACGACATCCATCCAAAGCCCACCGAGGTGAGCTTCGGGACGATCAGCTTCATCGCCATCGACCGCGATGGCCGCAAAGGCCTACGCGTCCGCGACACCGAAGCGCCGACGCGCAGCGGGTTCTCCGGCATCGAACGTTTTCCGGTGGATCCGGTTTGGCGGATCGTTGCCGAATGGCGGCCGCTCGATCCACCCTTCCTGCTCGCGACCGGCACCGTGATCGGCACCATCGAGCAGTATCCTGCTCCGGGCCGGGCGGTATTCGAGCGCGACGGGCGGCGCCACGCGCTGTATCCGGTGCGGGAAGCGCCGGGCGACCACGAACTGTTCCTGATCTTCGCCGACGCCACGTCCGGCAAGGAAACCTATGGCGCCGCACGGTTCCTCTACGCCGACATGCCAGCCGACGGAACCATCGTGCTGGATTTCAACAAGGCCTACAACCCGCCCTGCGCCTTCACGCCGTACGCGACCTGTCCGCTGGCGCCACCAGAGAACCGGCTGGACCTGAAAGTTCTGGCCGGCGAGAAGAAGTACCGGGAAAAACAATGACATTCGGGAACCTTTCCCGGCCGCGGCGCTCAAACCCAGCACTGCCACGCGAAACGTGAGGAAATGAGGTCGGGAACATTTTCCCTGGCCGAGTCTCGATCAACACCGGGCTCGCGCGTGGAAAATGTACCGCCCCAATTTCCCCTGGATAACGCATTTGGAACCGTCTGGAACCGGCATGAGCAGGCTCGTCATCGTGATGGTGCTGGTTGCCGGTGCCCTGTGGCCGCTCGACCGCGCCGCCGCACAAACCAAAAAACCGCAGCCGCCGCCCACCGACCGCGCCGAGCTTTCCTATGCGTTGGGATATGCCGCGGGTCGTGATCTCGGTCGGCGCGAGCCGGATGTCGACATCGCTTCGGTACTGCGCGGCGTGCAGGATGGCTATTCGCGCAAGAAGCCCGCGTATTCGCCGCAGGAAATGCAGCAGGTACTGCGCGCGATGGAACAGAGGATGATCGCCGAGGCCCGCGCCGCCTATGAAAAACTCGCCGCCGCGAATCTTGCGAAGGCGCAGGCATTCTTTGCCGGGAACAGGAAGAAGCCCGGCGTCGTGACGTTGCCGTCGGGCGTGCAGTACAAGGTGCTCGATGGCGGCAGCGAAGACAAGAGCCCGACCATCGACAGCGAGGTCACCCTGGAGTACCGCGGCGAATTCCTGGACGGTACCGTGTTCGGTGATACGAAGGACCGTGGCAAGCCCGTGGTGTTTCCGGTGAACCAGATGATTCCCGGCTGGCGACAGATCATCACCCGAATGCACGTGGGCGATCATTGGCAGGTGTTCGTCCCACCCGACCAGGCCTACGGTATCCGCGGCGACCCGCCGAGGATCGGCCCCAACGAAGCGCTGGTGTTCGACATACGTCTGCTGGGAGTCGAGCCGTAAGATCGGAAACGGGATCGGAAATGGGGTCAGGTACATTTTTCCTGGCCGGGTCTCGGTCAACGCCGGGTTCGCGCGTGGAAAATGTACCTGACCCCATTTCCCCATTTCCGTGAGGTAGGCTTGCGGGATGTCCAATGATTCCCTCGACACGCGCTTTGAACCGCCGGTGACCCCGTGCGTCGGCATCTGCCGGGTGGACGAGACGGGTCTGTGCACCGGCTGCGGACGCACGCTCGAGGAAATCGCCCGCTGGGGCACAATGAGCGACGACGAGCGCCGCCGCTGGATCGTGGAGGTGCAGCCCTCGCGACGGGCGGCGCAGCCATGATGGATTGGCGCAAGTCAGTCGGGCAGGCATTGCATCCGCTCGATTCGCCGCCACCGCCGCCGGGGTGGAACCATGCGTCGCTCGTCGGGCTGGTCGACGACGTGCCGCGCGTGGATGCCGCGGTGCTGGTGGCAATCCGTGATGCACGGGAACCCGCGGTGGTGTTCACGTTGCGATGTGAGGATCTGGCGTGTCACGCCGGGCAGGTGAGTTTCCCCGGAGGTCGCACCGAACGGGACGACGGCGATGCCGTGACGACGGCACTTCGTGAAAGCCGCGAAGAGATCGCGCTGGAGCCCGGCGCGGTCGAACCACTCGGGTATCTCGATTGCCTCGATACGATCAGCGGCTTCTGTGTCACGCCGGTAGTCGCGCGGCTGGCGCCCGACGTGGTGCTGGCGCCGCAGCCGGACGAGGTCGCGAGGATCTTCGAGGTGCCGCTCGACTTCCTTCTCGATCCCGCAAACCTGCGCCAATCGGAGATCCACCTGCGCGGGCTGCACCGGAAGGTGTATGAATACTCCGGCGTCGCACCGCGGATCTGGGGCGCGACGGCTTTGATGCTGGTAAACCTTTTGCGGAGAATGGGAAGGATGCAATGAGAGCACATGATGCCTTGATCGATGCGAAGGTGCTGGCCGGCTTGCCGCCCGAATCGGTGTTGGTCGTCGATTGCCGCTTCGCGCTGGCCGATCCCGGCAAGGGCGAGCGCGATTTCGTGGAAGCCCACGTGCCGGGCGCAGTCTATGCAAGCCTCGATCGCGACCTTTCGGACCTGTCCAAAACCGGATTGGGCCGGCATCCGCTGCCGGACCCCGATGCGTTTGCACAGACCTTGTCGCGCTGGGGCTGGCGCGCGGGCCTGCGCGCGGTCGCCTACGACAACGCGGGCGGCGCGCTGGCGGCGGCGCGGCTGTGGTGGATGCTCGAAAGCGCCGGGATCGCGGCGAGCGTGCTGGACGGCGGCTGGAAGGCATGGCGCGCCGCCGGCCTGCTGGTCGAGTCGGGGGAAGCCGGACCGCGGAAACCGACGACCGTCGAACTGCGGTTCGATCCTGCGCGGGTGGTGTATTACGAGGAACTCGAGGCGCTTCGCGCCCGACCCTCGACACTGTTGCTCGACGCACGCGCAGCGCCGCGCTTCCGTGGCGAGTCCGAGCCGATCGACCCGGTCGGCGGGCACGTTCCTGGCGCACACAATCGCCCGTTCACCGGGAACCTCGATGCCGACGGGCACTTCAAGTCCGCGACCGCACTGCGCGCGGAATGGGCCGGCGTGCTCGGCGGACACGCGCCGCAAGAGGTCGTGCACATGTGCGGCTCGGGCGTCACCGCCTGCCACAACCTGCTGGCGATGGAGGCCGCCGGCCTGCACGGTTCGCGGCTGTTCGCGCCCTCATGGAGCGGATGGGTGAGCGATGCCTCACGACCCGTCGCGACAGGTACCGCGGAGTCTTCTTGTTGAATTGGCGGCGCGCGCGCCGCATCTTCGCGTAGGGCGGGTCTTGACCCGCCGATCTCGCGTGATGCGGCTCAACGCAGGTGGGCGGGTCGAATCTCATCCGCGTTCATCCGCGGAAATCCGCGTCAGGGACGTCTGCTTTCGCGCTACCAGCGAATTCCCGCAAGCAGCATCGTCTCGCCGAGGTTCTTGCCGTGGCCCAGCAGGTGCGCGTTGGAGACGTGGCGCAGCATCACGATGAAATGCCCGCGCTGCCATCCGGCGCTGGTCATGAATTCGAAGCGGCTGGACAGCGCGTCGGTACGCGTGCTGGTGGCGCCGATCTGTTCACTCAAGAACCAGCGGCGACTGCCCGTCACCAGCCGCACGCCTCCCGCGGCGAGGAACACCTCGCGATTCAGGTCTTCCCAGGTGGTGTTGCGCGAATCGACCCAGCCCAGCGTACCGATCGGCTCGAAATGCATCTCCCCGTCGGCGGGCGGCTCGCCAAACACGCTAGCGGACGCCGCGCTGGTGACGCGCCCCGCGGACGTCACGCTGGGCCCCGCGGTGATGTCGAACCCGGCTGCCATCGCGGGCGTGCAAACCGCAACCGAAGCCAGCGCCAACCAGGCCAGCGACAGCCGGGCATGCCGGAAGCGGTTCATGGTGCTTGCTCCTTGTGCGTTGCAACGGTTGGACGGGCGGGTGACGCGTGTGAACCGAGAGCGGTATTTGCTTGCCTGAAATATAATTGCCTTGACAAATAACGCCGTGACAGTATCATCCGCGGCATGAATTCCGTCAAATCGGCGTCCGATCGTTCGTTCCAGCTCTGCCGCCTGATCGGCCGGCTGCGGGCGGAGTTCGTCAGCGCCCTCGAGCAGGAAATGGGGCGCCAGGGGGTGGACCTCAACTTCACGCAATTCCTCGCGCTCAAGCTGCTGGGGCAGGAGCAGCCGATGACCCCGGTCGAGTTGGCACGCGCGCTCCACTACAACCCGGGTGCGCTGACCCGCCTGCTGGACAAGCTCCAGCATCACGGCTACTTGCGGCGGGTGCCGGACCCCGTCGATCGGCGTGCACTGCGACTCGAACTGACAACCCAGGGAAAGTCGCTCCGCAAGCGCGTGATCGGTTACTGCGACGCGGTGGCGGAGCGAATCTTCGCATCCACCACGTCACGCGAACGTGAACAGTTGCAGCGAACGCTGTCACGGGTGCTGGACGATATCCACGCCGATCGCGGGCAATCCGCGCGGGATTGAATCGCGCGGCCCCGGCCCAACCTCTACGACCTTTCCCCGGCTCACTCCATGACACTTTCGGTTTCGAGAACCCGTAGCGGGCTCGCTGTTTTCCTGATTGCCGGCGCCCTCGGTGGTTGCGCCAGCACCGGGGGATTGCATCCGCAGGCGACGCCGCTGGCCCCGGAAAGCCTGCATGCGCAACGCAGCCTTGCCGGCGTGAAGCTCGATGCCGCCGCGTGGCCGCGCCAGGACTGGTGGAAGACGATCGGCGACCCGCAACTGGACAAGCTCGTCGACGAAGCGCTCGCGGACAATCCCGACATGACGCTGGTCGATGCGCGGGTGCGCGCGGCGCTGGCCGCCGCGGGCGCCGCCGATGCGGTCCGCAAGCCGACCTTGAATGGCGGCGCCAGCGTATCCGGCGCGCGCGTTCCGCCGCTGCTGCCGCCGATTGCGAACGGCCATTTCGGGGTGATCCGGTATGGCTATTTGAGTTTCAAGTGGGACCTCGATTTGTGGGGTGGCAAGCGCGCCGCGTGGGAAGCTGCCGTCGGCAACGCGCGCGCAAGTGAAGTGGATGCGCAGGCCGCGCGGCTGAAATTGTCGACCGATGTGGTGCAGGCCTGGTTCAACCTGGCCGGCGCGTATGCGCAGCGCGATCTCGCGAAGGACGAACTCAAGCGTGCCCAGGACTTCCTCGAACTGACCCACAAGCGGGTTGCCAGCGGCATCGACAGCCGCTTCTCGCTGGCGCGGATCGAAGGCGAGACCGCGACGGCGCGCTCGCGTCTGGAA
>JBOHYT010000060.1:0-6875 GCA_050738055.1 Rhodanobacteraceae bacterium | reverse complement strand
AATCAGCTTCTCAACCCCGTGCCGGGGCGGGCGTTCGCGAAGAAACAAGAACTTGCGGAATTTGTTTCTCAAGAGCTTTTTTACCACGGATTTGCACGGATGCACACGGATAAAAGCTGTCGATCCGCGCGATCCGTGTCGATCCGTGGTAAAGGTTTTCTGATTTGTAACAAGAATTTACGTAATTTGTTTCTCAAGAGGAAAAGCCAACGACGCTGAATTCCGGGTTCCGGCCGCCAAGAGCGCGACCGGCCCCGGAATGACGATGTGGTTTGTTGAACTTCAGCGCGAATCAGGTCCAGGCAATGACCCGATTGGCCTCACCGCTCCGCTCCGCTGCGCAAGCCGTTTCCCGACCGTGGACGGGAGAGGGGAGAAGGGAGAAGAAACTGGCGACGATGCGGAGCTGCCCTGGTGCGGGAGCTACGCGATCACCAGCCGCGGCCGTGGAACCGTGACTGGCCCACGCTGATCGAGAAGCCGACCGCGCCGCTCGGGTGTTCGCAGTCGCCAAGGTTTTTGGTGACGCTGAATGTGCCGGCCTGATAGTCACCGCTCACGTGGTTGCCGCCCATCACCCCCATGCTCACGCTGCCGTGCGTCTGCGGCTGGTTGTACGTGGAATCATCGCAGCGTTGCGCCGCGACCCGTCGGTTCGGGCTGTAGACGCGGCCACTGGTGTCGCCGTAATACACGCCCGGCGGGCTGGTCGGGTTGCCGTTCGCGTCGTGGGCCGGTGGCTTGGGCGCGGGGCTCGCGGCGGGCATGCCGGGCGGCGTTTGCAGATTCGCCGGAGGGCTGGCCGCGGTGCCGGCGGTGGCGGGTACGTCGCCGGGAGGAAGCTGCAGGTTCAGCGGCGGGTGGGCACTCTGGGCCCATGCCGCGCCGGCGACCAGACACGCGGCAAGGGCAATGGCATTCCGGATCGTATTCATGGAGAAACTCCCGACGGTACCCTTTCAACGGACGAGCGGGCCTGGGGTGTACATGGATTGGATTCCATGGCGCTGGGTGAAGTTCCCGTTGCGGTGCGGCCATCGGCCATCCCGATCAGCCCGTCGTTTCGATGCGGTCCACGCGACGCAGTCCGCGCGGCAGCAATCCACCGCGTTGCGCCCGATTGCCGCCGTATTCGACCAGGTCAGCCCATTTCAGGGTGAGTTTGCGCTGCCCGGCGTACAGCGTCACTTCACCGGCACCTTCCGCGACCACCGCGATGCCGGCGAGGCGTTCCTCGCCCGAGGCGAGCTTGGCCTTCGGAATCTCGATCAGCTTGTTGCCGCGACCGCGTTCCAGCTCCGGCAGGTCGGCGACCGAGAACATCAGGAGATGCCCTTGCGTGGTGACCGCGACGATCCGGTCGCGCGCGGGATCGGCGACCGGCGCGGGGATGAGCACGCGCGCTCCGGCATCCATGTTGAGCACCTGTTTGCCGACCTTCTTGTTGGCGAGCAGCGCCTCGAAGCGGGTGAGGAATCCGTGGCCGGCGTCCGTGGCGAGGACCAGCCTGGTCGCGTTGTCGCCGATCGCGAGCGCATCGAAGCGCGCGCCGGGCGGTGGCGAGAAACGTCCGGTCAGCGGCTCACCGTTGCCGCGCGCCGAGGGCAGCGTGTGCGCGGGCGTGGAATAGCTGCGGCCGGTCGAATCAATGAACACGGCTTGTTGCGAACTCTTGCCGCGCATGCCGGCAAGGTACGCATCGCCTTCGCGATAAGCGAGTGCTGCGGCATCGACATCGTGGCCCTTCGCGGCACGCGCCCAACCATTGGTGCTGAGCACGATGGTCACCGGCTCGGAGACGACCAGTTGGCTTTCATCGAGCGCCTGTGCCGCGACCCGCTCGACCAGCGGCGAGCGGCGCGCGTCGCCGTACTTGTCGGCGTCGGCCTTCAGTTCCTGCTTGATCAGGGTTTTCAGTCGCGCCTTCGAGTTCAGCGTCACCTCGATCTTCGCGCGTTCCTCTTCCAGTGCGTCGCGTTCGGCGTTGAGCTTCATTTCCTCGAGCCGCGCAAGCTGGCGCAACTTCGTTTCGAGGATGTAGTCGGCCTGTTCCTCCGACAGCTTGAAGCGCCTGATCAGCACGGGTTTCGGCTCGTCCTCGTGGCGGACGATGCGGATCACTTCGTCGAGATTCAAGAATGCGATGCGCAGGCCTTCCAGCAGGTGCAGGCGGCGCTCGACTCTTTCCAGCCGGTGCTGCAGGCGCCGCGTCACCGTGTCGCTGCGGAAACGCAGCCATTCCTCGATGATCTGCTTCAGCGTCTTGGCCTGCGGACGCCCGTCCAGCCCGATCATGTTGAGGTTGACGCGGAAGCTCTTTTCCAGATCGGTGGTCGCGAACAGATGCTGCATCATCGCGCCGACGTCGACCCGGTTCGAGCGCGGGATCAGCACCAGCCGTACCGGGTTTTCGTGGTCGGATTCGTCGCGCAGATCCTCCAGCATCGGCAGCTTCTTCGCACGCATCTGCCCGGCGATCTGCTCGATCACCTTCGCCGGGGACACCTGGTGCGGCAGCGCGGTCAGCACCACGTTGCCGCGTTCCTCCGTGTACACCGCGCGGCAGCGCACCGAGCCGGTGCCGGTCGCGTACATCGCCATGAGCTCGTTGCGCGGCGTGATGATCTCGGCGGCGGTCGGAAAATCCGGCCCGCGCACGTGCTCGCACAAGTCGGCGACGCTGGCGCCAGGTTCGTCGAGCAAATGGATACACGCGCTCGCCACTTCGCGCAGGTTGTGCGGCGGGATGTCGGTGGCCATCCCCACGGCGATGCCGGTGGAGCCGTTCAACAAAACGTTCGGCAGTCTTGCCGGCAGCCACGAGGGTTCTTTCAGCGTGCCATCGAAGTTGGGCGCCCAGTCCACCGTGCCCATCCCGAGTTCGCCCAGCAGCAGTTCCGCGATCGGGGTCAGGCGTGATTCGGTGTAGCGCATCGCGGCGAAGGACTTGGGATCGTCCGGCGAGCCGAAGTTGCCTTGCCCGTCGATCAGCGGATAGCGATACGAAAACGGCTGCGCCATCAGCACCATCGCTTCGTAGACCGAGCTGTCGCCGTGCGGATGAAACTTGCCGATCACGTCGCCGACCGTGCGCGCGGACTTCTTGGGCTTGGCGGTCGCGGCGAGGCCGAGCTCGCTCATCGCGTACACGATGCGCCGCTGCACGGGTTTCAGCCCGTCACCGAGGAACGGCAGCGCACGGTCCAGCACCACGTACATCGAGTAGTCGAGGTACGCGCGCTCGGCGTATTCGCGCAGCGGAATCTGTTCGAAGTTGGATTGCAGGGTGGTCATGGTGCTTCCGGGAGACGACTGCTGTCCTTATGCAGGCGTCCAAGCGCCTGCATAAGGGCTGCTACTCGTAATGGGTCCACATGCGCAATACCTTCACGGTGTGCGCTTCGCGGACGATTTGATAGACGAGTCGGTGATGAATGCTGATGCGCCGCGAGTAGGCGCCGGAGAGATCGCCGACCAGTTTTTCATAAGGGGGAGGGTTGGCGAAAGGGCTGCGTGCCAACACATCCAGCAATGTCTGTGCCTTGGCCTGCAAGCCCGCCGCCTGCAACTTTTTCGCATCTTTCTGAGCCTGCCGGGTAAAGACTACGGTCCAACTCACCAGCCGGGCGCCTTCGACAGCTTGTCGACCGGCGACTTCATGCCACGCTTGATCGACTCGCGCATGCCGGGGATCGAGAGCAGATACAGCGTTTCCTGAATCGCCGACCAGTCCTCGTCCGAGACCAGCACGCCACTGTTGCGCTTGCCGGCGATGCGGATCGGTTTGTGCGTTTCTGCAGCCTGGTCGAGCAGGCGGTACAGATTGGCGCGTGCTTCGCTGGCGGTGATGTGGCCCACGGTCGTCTCTCCTTGTCGCAAAGCGTACGTTACCGCGTACGTTTTGGCAAGTGCGTCAGCGCACGCGTTCGGTTTTGATTCCAAGCTTGCGCAACTGTGCCTGCACGCTGTCGGGCCCGGCGAGATGGCCGGCGCCGACCGCCACGAAGACCGTACCGTGCTGCTTCAGCAGGCCCGCGATCTGCGTGGCCCAGCGGCGATTGCGGTCGACCAGCAGCACCCGGTACAACTCGGGATAGTGCTGGCGCATCCCGCCATTGACCGTGTTCGCGATGACCGCCACGTCACCGGCTTGCCATGCGTCGATCAGCTTCTTGATTTCGGCCGGGCCCTTGGCGTAATCGTCGAGTGCGTTGTGCAGCAGGTCGAGCTGCAGGGCAGGGGGCAGGTCTGCGAAGAACCGGATTTGTTGCTCGGCGGTCTCGAATGCGCCGACGGGCTTGCCGTTCGACTTGAATTCGCGTTCCAGCTGCTTGTCGGCGCCGGACTTCGGGTCGTAGCCTGCCTTGACGATGGGCGCGACCGAAATCGTCAGCGCCGCGAGCCACGGCTGCATCGCATTCAGGGTAGCCGCGCCGCCCGCCACGCCCGCCGCTTTCGCTGCGGCGTCGAGACGCGCTTCATCGGCGGCATCGAGCTTGCCGGACAGAGGGTGTTCGAGGTCCATCCCGTATTCCAGCACCAGCAATTGCATGTTCAGCGGGTTGTCGTCGTCTTCCTCGACATACAGCTTGTCGCTCGCCGCCAGCGCCTTGTCGAGTGCCGGATAGCGCCACTTCGCGCCGTCCGGCAAAACATGCACCGTGCCGAACAGGTAGACAGTCGCAGCGGGGCTCTTCGCCACCCACAACGCCGGGTCGGCCAGCGCCGGCATGCACGCGAACAGCATCAGCGCGGCGGCGATCCAAAGGTTTCGCAGGGTCTTCATCAGGCATCATGGCAGCAATGCGTGCGCGCATTGTGTCATGCGGCGCGCACGTTTCGAAGCCGACGTAGCGACGCGCGTCAATCGTCGACCGCGGACTCCTGACCCGGCATGGGCCCGTCCCATGGCAGCGGCAGCGGCCCGCCACCGGCGTCCTGCACCGCCACCGGTGTCATCCCCAGCGCGGCAATCAGCTCCAGCGGCTCGTCACCGGCGTTCACCAACTGGTGCACGACATCGGATTCGACGATCAGGGTAGAGTTCGGGCCGAAGGTTTGGGTGCGACCGGGCATCCGGCATTCGCCGCGGCCGGCGAGGATCACGATCACTTCCTCGCAGGTGTGGCGGTGCCATGGCGTTTCGGCACCGGGGGCGATCGTCTGCCGCCAGACTTCCATCGTGTAGGTTCCGCTTGCCAGGTTGGCGAGGGTCTGGTGCACGAGGCCGGGCAGGCGGAAGGTTTCGATTTCCGCGTGTGGCAGGACAGTCAGCATGGCGAGTCTCCGTGAAGAAGAACCAGATTGTTTGTGAGGCGGCTACCGCGGCAGGCGCCGTCGCTTTTGCAACCCGGACGCCGAGCCGCGGAAGTCAACCCTTGTAGGGTGTGAAGGTCCAGGTGAGTTCGGCGTGCAGCGGCACGCCGCTGTCGTCTTTCACGTCGACCGACTTGTTGCCGCGAAACGGCTTGCCGGCCGATGCCAACGCGCAAGCCGCCAGCGATGGCATCGCGATGCGGATCGACGTGACGTGTTCAGTTTGCCATTGCATACCCCACCTCCCTTGCGTTTTTGTGTGTGGTCGGGCGATCCCACGGCAGCGGCATGCGCTCGCCGTCGGCGGTGCGTACCAGGACCGGCGATGCGCCCATCGCGGCGATCAGGTTCATGTTTTCCATCGAAGTGTTGACGATCTGGTGCACCGCCGCCATCGGGATGATCAGCGTCGAGCCGGCTTCGAACCCGATGCACCGGTCATCGATCGTGCACTCGCCCGCGCCGCTCAACACCACGATCACTTCCTCGCAGCCATGCCGGTGGGTCGGCGTTACCGCGCCGGGCGCGAGCGTCTGCATCCATACTTCCAAGGTCCGCACGCCCTCCGATCCGCCAGCCAGCGTGCGGTGGGTGAGGCCGGGCAGGTGGAACGTCACGGCTTCCGAGTGTTTCAGCATGGCGATGGTTCTCCTTGGACGCGTCGCCGAATTGGCGTCATTCGCCATCGGGGTTTGTGATGCGATCGATTTCCGCGTGGTGCGCGAGGTAGAAGCGGACCTGTTCCGGATTGATGCCGAATTCGCGCACGGCGTCCCAGCCCGCCTTGGGGTCTGCCAGCACCGATTGGCCGCTCATCGCCGCTGCGATCACCGCCGACAGCGCGAAGGTGAACTGGCGTGCCGTCAGGCCGTTCGCGACCAGGGCTTGCCTGATCGACACCACCTTGCCGAGGCTGTCGGCGCAGGCTTCCAAACTCTTGCTCCTGTCGGCAGCCGGCCCGCGACTCATTAGGCAACTGTTGTCCAAGGCACCATGCGTCTGTTTGGCAACTTTCCCGACGCGTGTCACCAGATCCATGTTCAACTTGACCGCGTTCACCAATGCGGCGTCGCGGGCATCCACGGCACCAGAGTCGGCCGGGTTTTCCCAGCCGGCAGCGGACGCGAACGTCGTGACGCCGGCCAGCAGCAGTGCGAGCGCGCAGGCGCCAAGAACCTTGCGAAGCAGGGGCGTGGATTTCAGGGACATGCGCGGTTTCTCTCTGGGTGATTGGAAGTAGTCGCGCCAACCCTCCTGCCGATGACCGGGTGTACGTGGCCTTCTTGGCCCGTGGCGCCTGACCGCGCCCCTCCTGCGGATGGGCGGCGCGACTGGCAGCGATTGCAGCGCGGAAGCGGCGCGCGATCTTGAGGCGTGCCTGACGGACTCCTTGGGAAGTGCTGACGAAGCCCTTACGAAAGCTCACTTTGCTTTCGGGTCAGCGGGTTGGCGGTGGATGCCCGCTGCGGATTCGCCGCCGTCTCGCGCGGTAGATCGAGACGTCGTTGCGCCGCGTGGGCCGGAGAGGCGGCAAAATCGCGCAAGTGGACGCGTGCCCG
>JBOHYT010000059.1:0-2523 GCA_050738055.1 Rhodanobacteraceae bacterium | reverse complement strand
CCGGGCGATGCGATGAGGTTGCGCGCCGCATCGACCTGGCCCCAGGTGTTCCACAGCAGCACGCCGCGCACGCGACCGGCATCGAGGTAGTAGACGACGCCTTCGCGGAACGGGGTCACCCATTGCTCGACGGTTTCGAGGCGCGAATCGAGGCTGCCGACGGCTTCGTAGCCGAGGTCGAACAGGTCCGAATAGAAGAACGGCAGTTCATCGTACGGCGCATTCTTGCCGGCCATGCATTTGCCGGCACGCGTGCCCATGGTGATCGCGGCGTTTTCGTGTTCGACGCGCATGCGCTTGCCGAGCGCGGGCGCCGGAAACGATGCGATGTCGCCGGCCGCATGGATGTCGGGGTCGGACGTGCGCAGGTGGTCGTCGACCACGATGCCGTTGTCGACCTCGAGGCCCGCATCCTTGGCGAGTTGCACGTTGGGCGTGATGCCGAGACCGGCGACCACCGCATCCGCCAGCAACGCGCTGCCGTCGGACAACGCGAGTTCCACGCCGTTGCCGCTGGGCTTGCCGTGCTTTACGGTGATGCCCGCACGAACCTCCACGCCCTTCTCGCGGTAATACGCGGTGACGGCATCGGCGAGCGCTTCCGGATACACGCGCGCGCCGATCGCGTCCTCAGGAAACAGCATGGTCGCCTTGCAATCGTTCATCGCCATCGCGGCGGCGAGTTCGCTGCCGATGAAGCCGCCACCGACGACCGCGATGCGCGCGCCCGGTTTCACCGACTGGCGCAGCCGCTTGTAGTCGTCGAACGTGCGGTAATAGAGGAAGTCCTCGCCGCCCGACGGCAGCGTGCGCGGTGTTCCGCCGGTCGCGATCAGAAGCTTGCGGTATTTCCAGGTGTCGCCCGCGTCGTCGTGCACGGTGTGCGCCGCGCGGTCGATGCGCGTGGCGCGGCGCTGCAAGGTGAGCGCCGCGCGTGCCTTGTCGATCGGGCGCCAGATGTCCGCTTCCTTGCCGCCCTTCCACAGCTTCTTGGTGAGCGGCGGTCGGTCGTACGGCGGATGCGACTCGGCACCGAGCAGACCGATGGTCGCGCCGCCGTCGGCCTCGCGCAACGCCTGCGCCGCCGCCTCGCCGGCCATGCCGGCGCCGAGGATGAGATAGTCGAATGCGTGTTCCATGGTGGCCTCCGCATGCGTCGCGCGTGCGCGCGTGGAATTTCGAGGATACTCGCTGGCGCACGGGAATCACAGCAGGGGTGTGGAAAGAAAGCGGTTGGCGCCGGCATGAAAAACCTCGCGCGACGGAAGTGGCCTCGTGCCGCGAAACATCTGCCTCTCACCCCCCCTCGCCCCCAACGGTGAAGCCGTTGGGGGCGAGGGAGTTTGTAGCCGCGGCGCCATTCCCGTCTTCCGTCTTCCAATTCCCGATAAACTCGCGGCATCCTGCCGCTCGCCCTTCGGGCCATCGGCTTCGCCGACGTTCGCTCCGGCATCCTGCCTCCGCAGTCCGATTCCCGACCCTATTGCCGCGCATCGCGCGTGTTGGCGAGCATCGAGGCAAAACCCGGCGTTGCGCGCCACGGATTGATGTCGATGCCGCCGCGTCGCAGGAACCGCGCGTAGACCAGCAGCGACAACGGTCGGCAATGCTGCTGGATGTCGGTGAACATGCGCTCGACGCAGGCCTCGTGGAAGTCGGCATGTTCGCGGTACGAAACTACATAGCGCAGCAGACCGGTACGCTCGATCGGGATGCCGCGATAGCGCACCTGCACGGTCGCCCAATCGGGCTGGCCGGTGACGGGGCACACCGAACGGAACAGCCGCGTGACCAGCGCTTCCTCCACGACCCGGCCGCCGGTACGGGTGCACAGATGGTCGGGCCGGGGTGGTCCGTACCCGTCGATCCCGATCTGCTGCTCGTCCAGCGATTCGCCGGCGAGATCGGCGATGGCGAGCCGCGGAAAGTCCGCAGCCTCCAGCAATGCGGCTTCGACCGGCACGCCGACCTTCGCGGAGACATCGTCCGCGATCCGCGCGCGCACATCCTGCGCGTCGTCGAAGCGGGTCATCGCGTACCCGCCGAGATACAGCTTCACCGATTTGGATTCCACCAGGTTGGACGAATCGCACGGCACCCGGAGTTCGGCCACCGCGACGCGCGGCTTGCCGTGCGCATCCAGCCAGGAAAGCTCCCACGCGTTCCAGATGTCGGCACCCGTGAATGGCAGCGGATCGGCATCGATGCCGAGTGGCTTGCGCGCATCGGCGCGCGCGATCGGGAACAGCACCGACGGATCAACCGTCGCGGGATATTCCGTTTTGCGGCCAAGGGGGCTGTCGCGCTCAACCATATTGATGACCTCTTGAGAAACAAATTACGTAAATTCTTGTTACAAATCAGAAAACCTTTACCACGGATCGACACGGATCGCACGGATCGACAGCTTTTATCCGTGTGCATCCGTGCAAATCCGTGGTAAAAAAGCTCTTGAGAAACAAATTCCGCAAGTTCTTGTTTCTTCGCGAACGCCCGCCCCGGCACGGGGTTGAGAAGCTGATT